>CAYZPP010000008.1:0-15003 GCA_964480315.1 uncultured Alphaproteobacteria bacterium
TAATAAAAAATATAATTTTAAAAATGTCTCTTTCGATAATATTTCTTATGTTCCTCAATTTATTAATTTACTAGATACAAGTGTTTTGGAAAATATCATTTTTACTTCCAGTTCTTTGAAAATTAATAAAGCTAAAATCAATAAAGTTTTAATTGAAACAGAGTCTAAAAAATTTGTTGACAAGATGAATAATAATTATAATTCGAGCGTAGGAGATAAGGGTATTAAATTATCTGGAGGGCAAATCCAAAGATTGGGTATAGCTAGAGCTCTTTATAATAATCCTAAAATATTAGTTTTAGACGAGGCTACTAGTGCACTTGATTCTGTGACTGAGACAAAAATCTTATCTAATCTTGATAAAAGAATTAAAAAATCAAAATTAACTGTTATCTTTATTGCACATAAAAAATCTATTTTAGATAAATGTGATATGATAATTGATCTGAACAAATTAATTAGTTAAAATTTCATACTCATACTTTTAAATGAAAAATAAAAATACATATATCATTGCTGAAATTGCTCAAGCTCATGATGGGAGTTTAGGCATGATACATTCTTATATTGATGCTTTAAAGTCGACTGGTGTAGATGCGATAAAATTTCAATTTCATTCAGCTGATAATGAAAGCAGTATACATGAGAAATTTCGCATTCCTTTTTCCTTTCAGGATAAATCTCGTTATGAATATTGGAAAAGAATGGAATTTACTTTAGAACAATGGTTTGGCATAAAAAAACATTGTGATCAAATGGGAATTGACTTTATATGTTCAGTCTTTTCAAACTATTCAATAGATATTTTAGAAAAAATTAACAATAAAATTTACAAAATCCCATCTGGTGAATTATCAAATTTTTTAATGTTAAATAAATTATCTAAATTAAATAAAAAAACTATACTTTCTACAGGTTTAAGTGACTTTAAAGAGATCGGCGAAGCTATAAATATATTAAAAAAAAAAACAAAAGAAATTATGTTGTTGCAATGCACAACAGAGTATCCAACTAAACCCCATGATATTGGTTTAGAAAATATTGATATACTAAAAAAAAAATATAATCTGAGAGTTGGATTATCTGATCATTCTGGAACTATATACCCTTCTTTATCTGCAATTACACTTGGTGCAGACTTAATTGAAGTACATGCAACTTTTGACAAAAGAATGTTTGGTCCTGATACTGCCTCAAGTTTAACAATATCAGAAATTAAGACAATCGTAGAGGGTTCTAAATTTATTAACCAATCTTTGTCAAAAATTAAAAATAAAAATTCAATAACATCTTCCATAAAAAAAAATAGAAATATTTTTGGAAGATCTATAATTGCTAATAAGAAATTAAGAGAAGGTCATATTATTACTATTGACGATATAGACTCTATCAAACCAAGCGGTTACGGATTAAGTCCAAAACAATATTTAAAAATAATTAATAAAAAACTTTTAAAAAATAAAAATAAAAATGATTTTCTGTCATTAAGTGATGTAATCTGATGAAAAAAAAAATATGTGCTGTTATAACTAATAGAGCTAGTTACGGGAGAATTAAAACTCTTCTAAGAGAATTAAATCTTAACAAGAAAATTGAACTGCAAATTATTGTTGGAGGCTCTCTTCTTCTTTATCAATTTGGTAAAGCTGTTGATATTATTGAAGAAGATGGTTTTATTATTAGTAAAAAAATTAATTTTAATTTATCCGGTTATGATTTAGTTGCTCAATCAAAATCTACTGGACTTGCTATTATCGAAATTACTTCAGCGTTAAATGAATTAAAACCTGATGCTGTCATTACATTTGCTGATAGGTTTGAAACTATGGCTACAGCAATCTCTTCAACATATTTGAATATATTTTTAATTCATATTCAAGGTGGTGAAATATCAGGTAATATTGATGATAGAGTTAGACATTCAATCTCAAAACTTTCTGATTATCATTTCCCCGCAACTAATTTATCTAAATTAAGGTTAATATCTATGGGAGAAGTTAATAAAAGAATTTCTATGTTCGGATGTCCTTCTATTGATTTAATAAAAAATACTAATCTAAAAATTTCTAATAAAACAATGTCTAAATATGGCGGCACTGGTTCAAGTGTTAAATGGGGTTTACCATACATATTGGTTTTGCAGCATTCTGTTACTACAAGTTTTGGAGAGTCTTACAAGCAAATGAAAATTACTTTAGAAGCCCTAAAAAAATTACCTTATCAAAAAATTATTCTTTGGCCTAATATTGATGCAGGATCAGATGATATATCTAAAGCAATTAGAGAGTTAAAAGAGTCGTCCAAAATGGGTAGTTTTCATTTTTTTAGAAATTTTGACCCAGATGATTATTTGAGAGTTTTAGCAAATTCAATTTGTGCAGTAGGTAATTCATCTTCTTTTTTAAGAGAAGGTTCGTTTCTAGGTACACCGGCAGTCATTATTGGAGACAGACAAAAAAATAGAGAAAGTGCTGATAACATTGTTTATTCGAATTATAATAAAAATAATATTCTCAAATTAGTTAATAAGCAAATTAATCATGGTAAGTATAGAAAATCTTTATTATTTGGAAATGGAAATACAAGTAAAAAAATCGCTACTAAGATCAGTCGATTAGATTTTAGTATTGTCAAATAAGAATAAGTAAATGAAAATATTAATCAATGAACCAGATAATTATTCTGAAAAAGCCATTAGAATTTATTCTAAACTAGGTAAAATTTTATTTCCTAATGATCTTGATAAAATTAATAAAGATGGCATAGAAATAATTGTTATCAAGCTAAAATATGCAATTGACAAAAGCTTTCTCAAGAAATTTAAAAATCTTAAATATATTGTATCTTCTACGACTGGTATAACACATATCGATACGAGATACTGTAAAAATAAAAAAATTAAATTGGTTAAATTGGATTCATCTGATCCAAAATTAAAATTCATTACTTCGACAGCTGAATTTACTTTTTGTTTGATATTAATGTCTATAAGAAATGCACATAAGGCCTTCTATGATTTCAAAAAAAATAATTTACAAAATAGAGAAAGTTATTGTGGGCGCAGTACGACAGGTCTTGTACTTGGTGTAATTGGCTATGGTAGAGTTGGAAAAAAGGTTACTGAAATAGCTAAAAAATTTAATATGAAGGTTATAGTTTATGAAAAAGATAAAAAAGTTATAAAGCTCAGTAAAGTCTCAAAAATAAATTTTGTAAGAGAATTAAAAGATATTTTTCTAAAAGCTGATATTGTAAGTATTCACGCATCTTATAATGACTCTAGTAATAAAAATTTAATTGATAAATCTTTATTAATAAACTCAACCAATTGTCCATATATAATAAATACTTCAAGAGGAGAGTTAATTAATGAAAAAGACATCATTTGGGCTCTTAAAAAAAATTTTATTAAAGGAATTGCATTAGATGTAATTCAAGATGAATATAGTTCTAATCCTAAAATCTATGATTACATAAAAAATTCACAAAATAGTAATATCATTATTACACCCCATTTAGGTGGATGTACCATAGAAGCTATGCAATTAACTGAAGAAATAGTTGCAAAAAAGCTATATAAATTTATAAGATGAAAAAAAAATTTTTTGGTTCAGTTGAAGCTTTTGATACTAATTGGAAAAAATCTCCAGAGAGCAATAATATTTATTGGGTTAAAAAAAAACCTATTAATCAAATTCAGTTTTCATTTAATATGCTTTGGAAATTATTCCACAACATAATTAATAATAATAAAATTACAGGTAAAAAGGTCATAGAAATTGGTTGTGGAAGAGGTACCATTAGTTCTTATTTTGCTGACAACGGTTATGATGTAACGCTTTTAGACTCATCAGATGCTGCAATACAAATAGCAAAAAAAATATTCATTAAGAATAAACATAAAGCTTATTTTGTTAATAGCACTCTGGAAAATTATAAAAGATTTGAGACTTTCGATATAATTTTTTCAATCGGCCTAATGGAACATTATAAAAAAATTGATAAACCTTTAATTGATCAGATTAAATTATTAAAAAAAGGTGGACTATTTTTATCTTATATAGTTCCAGATTATAAAAATAAAAATATACAAAAGGATTACATTTTTATAAATAATATTCTTTCTAATTTACACTCAAATAAAAGTCCTAAAAAGAATAAGAAGGAACCTGTGTATAGAAATAGCTTTAATTCACAATCTTATCTTAAAGTGCTTAAAAAATATTTATCCAATATCAAATCTTTTGGTGTTTATCCTCTTCCTATGATTTCTCATTCAGCAAATTTCCCGTTTACGCTTCTTGATCAAAATTCTGAATTAATATTAATTGAAGAATTTAAAAAAATTTTAAAAAATAGTAATAAAAAAAAATATTTTAACCCGTGGTTATGCGAAGAGGGGCATGGACAAGCTTTCTTAATATGGGGTATTAAAAAATAGTTTAAGTGAATATTTTGTCTATTATACCAGCCAGATCAGGATCTAAAGGCGTAAAAAATAAGAACATTATTATGGTTAACTCGAAACCATTAATTTACTATACAATTGCAAAATCACTTAAATGTAAGTTAATTAATACAACCTTTGTTTCTACCGACTCGATAAAAATTGCCAATCTAGCCAAATCTTTTGGAGCAGAAGTTCCGTTTTTAAGACCTAAAAAACTGGCTACAGATAAATCTAATGTTCTAGAAACAGTTATTCATGCTGTTAGAAGTATGGAAAATTATAAAAAAATTAAATATAATATTATATTAATATTACAACCAACATCGCCATTGAGAGAAGTTTCAGATATAACCAAATGTATAAAAATGATTATGAGTAAAAAGTATGACTCAGTTATCACTGTTAGTGAATACAGGGGTGTCTCACCCTACATATTATATTCTAAAAAAGGAAACTACAGTAAATTGCTAATAAATAATGATTATTTCCAAAGACAGGAATACCAAAAGACTTATTTTAGAAATGGTCTCGTCTATGCTATAGATAAGGATGTTTTAAATAAATATAAATCTTTTTATGGAAAAAAATTGGGTACACATTTAATACCACATAACAGATCAATAAACATTGATACAATCAAAGATTTGAATAATTTGAAAAAGAAATTTTTAAAAATTTGAATAATGTATTTGTAGTTGGTGTCGAAAATAACGTTTTGAAAAAAACATTTCAAAAATTAGTAAAAAAAAAAAACATAAGAATTATATCAACAATTACTACTAATAAATATACATCTAAAAAAACTATTCAATTCATTGAGGCAAGTCTTTATGACTTAGATTATCTTGCACAAAATTTCCAAGATAATAATCCTTTAAATTCTCATATTATTAAAAATTTTCGGAATACAGAAATAAATTTTTACAAAATGATGGATAGGATTGCCATAAGATTTGAATCCATTAGAGAAATTTCTATTCTTTACAACAGACTACTAGAGTGTTTTATAAATTTTTTTCAAAATCATAATATAAATACTATTATTTATGAAAATACTCCTCATTTTCCAGTTCAGCTAATGATATTTGATATTTGTAAATATTTAAAAATTAAAACAATTGTTATTCAAAGAACAGATATAGATAATTATTATATTTTAAAACATGATTTATTTCCAAAAAAAATGATTCCTACAAATCAAGTTGATAATAATTCATATGATATTGAAAATTATTTTAATATTAATAATAAATCTTATTGGAATAAAAGATCAACCTCATTGAATAATCAATCTTTAAAACTTCATAGTGATAAAATGGTCATTAATTTATTCATTTTTATTAAAATATTTTTGAAAGTAATTTATCAAGAATTTTTTCATATATTGAATAATGAAAGTATATTTTATTATAAAAAGCTAAGTATTTTTAATAGAATTTATTATAAGTATAATTATATTCTCAAGTTTCAAAACATTAACAGTTATGTTAATAAATTGTCTGTACAACCTAACTTAAAAATTAAATACATCTATTTTGCTCTTCATTTTCAACCTGAGAGATCTACTTTGCCAGAGGGTGGAATTTTTGTTGATCAATTCTTATGTTTGCAAATATTATCTAATTCTATTTCTAAAGACACAAAGATTTATGTCAAAGAGCATCCAAGACAAATTGATCTTTTTCCTGATTTAAGAAGGTATAATTCAAGAGATCTAAATTTTTATAAAGAAATTTCTAAATTAGAAAATGTTCAATTCGTGAAAACTGATTTTAATTCTGATCTCTTACTTAAAAATGCATTTATTAATTCAACTGTTACTGGATCGCTTGGCTCAGATTCAATTAAATATAAAATTCCCACAATAATTTTTTCTCACACTTGGTATTCTAGTTGTGGAGTTTGTAAGGTAGTTAGTTCCGTAGCAGAATGCAGGGAAGCAATTAGATTCCTCTCTAAATTATCACCTTCAAAAATTAAAAATCAAATTACTGCTTTTAAAAAAAATGTTAAAAAGTATCTTTTCAAGTCAAATATAAATAACAGTAATATAATTTTAAATCAAAATGAACTTTATTTAAATCTAAAAGAAAATCTAAAAAATTAATTATTTTTCCATAGATTTAACATTTTATCATTTATTTTTCCAAATGACTGATCTTCTAAAATAAAATAATGTTGATCAACTTTTTTATTATAATGATAATCCCATCTTCTTTTAAACATAATTTTCAAAAAATTGGCATTCGCACCTCTTCCATCTAAAACTACTATTGTGCCTGGTACTAAAAAAAATTCCATTTTTAACAAATCACAACTCATTGGCATTAAGTCCTTACCATCAGTATTAAAATAAATTTTTTTATCTGCTTTTACTCCAATCTGACTAGGACCATCTATATAAATAAAGTCTGGGTTTATATTAATTTTTTTCTTATATGTGGTGCAATAATAACTTTGAAAAGTTGTAATATGACAATCAGTATACTCTATTGTAAGATTACTATTTTCTGGTAAATATTTTTTATAATTTTTATTACATATATTGATATAACTTTTAAAATTGTCTAAAGATAATATTTCAAAAGTATTGGATTTTCTTATTTTATTAATTTTTTTTAATAATTTTATTTTATTTTGTTTTATGGCATTAGACATTATCAATGAAGACCAACCACAACCGAACTCCAAAACAGTAATTCTTTTATTTAAAATTAATATTTGATGTAAATAGTACAAGTCTATTAAATTTGGTTTAAATGATTTTTCAGATGTTGTGTTATACTCATCAACAATAAATCTCATACCATTTTTAATAAAATATTGGATGATTTCTTCTTTTTCGATTATTTTGGGTAATTTTAATTTACTTTTCATTGGCAATTCTATAACAAAGATCTATGAAAGATTTCATGAAAAATAAAATAATATTATTAACTGGTGGTACAGGATCATTTGGTACACATTTCATCCACAAAACTATTCTAAAATACAAACCAAAGCAAATAATTGTTTTTTCTAGGGATGAAATGAAGCAATGGGATCTTCAAAATAAACTCTCAAAATATTCTAAAGTTATCAAATTTATTATAGGTGATGTAAGGGATAAAAATAAAGTGAATCAGGTAATGAAGAATGTTGATATTGTTGTTCATGCTGCTGCTACTAAAATTGTGACTTCTGCAGAAAAAAACCCCTTCGAGGCTATCAAAACAAATATTCTTGGTGCTGTTAATATAATTGAAGCTAGCATATTCAATAATGTTAAAAAAGTTATCGCTTTATCTACCGATAAAGCATGCAATCCGATAAATTTATATGGAGCTACTAAACTTGCTTCAGACAAACTTTTTGTGTCAAGTAATTTTTCTGATCAAATTTCAAATACCAGTTTCTCAGTAGTTAGGTATGGTAATGTGATGGGCTCAAGAGGCTCAATCATTCCTTTCTTTTTATCTAAGAAAAATAAAAAAATATTTCCAATAACTGATATTGAAATGACTAGGTTCATGATTTCTCTAGATGAAGGCGTTGAGCTTGTCTGGAAGGCAATAAGTGAATCTGTTGGTGGAGAAATTTTTGTAAAAAAAATCCCATCGATGAAAATT
Organism: uncultured Alphaproteobacteria bacterium; assembly: GCA_964480315.1. Taxonomy (GTDB): domain Bacteria; phylum Pseudomonadota; class Alphaproteobacteria; order HIMB59; family HIMB59; genus HIMB59. The sequence goes on from CAYZPP010000008.1 coordinate 8,059, forward strand.
ACAGATATAGCAAAATCAATATCACCTAATTGCAAGTTTGATGTTATTGGAATTAGACCAGGTGAAAAAATTCATGAAGAAATGATTAGTGAGGCAGACTCATATAATACCTATGAATATAAAAATTATTTTAAAATTATACCCCATAAAGATTTTTTAAGTACTAAGATGCGATCTAAATTAATAAATAATGGTGTAAAAGTAAAAAAAGGATTTGTGTACTCTTCAAATGGTAATAATGAATGGATGACCAAAGATTATCTTTCCAAATGGATCAAAAAAAACATTTAAAAAAAATATTATTTTCAATAAGCTGTCATGAAGCCATTGAAGATGCTGTGATATCAGCTTTTCTTGTTAGAAAAAATTTTATTAATCAAAAAATTTATATAAGGCTAACAATTACTGATAAAAAAAATGTATTAAAAGAATATAAAGATTTTTTTGACGAAATAATTGAAGCTTCAGTGCCAAAAGTTAATAAAAAAAATAAAAATTACTTTAATCAAAATATTGGTTCTATAAGATTATTTAATTCAATTATAAATTCTGGTAGAAGAGCAAAATCATTAGATTATGATTTTATAGTTTATCTAAATTCAGGATCATGGATTATAAACAGTAAATCTCTCATTAAGATAATGAATAAAATATTAAAAAATAAAATAATATTTGCAACTAGAATTCAGTCATTTCTCAGGGGTAAGGCGATGTATTTTGATGATCACTTTTTAATTATTAATTTAGCTTTATCAAATCATTACGATGTTTTTAGTATATCTAATGATTCGAGGGCTTTTATGCCAATTGATTTTTATTACGGAGGTATTCATAAAAATTTATTTACTTGGTTTTCAATGTTTCCAAAAGATACTATGTGCGTTTATTCAGATCTTAGCAATTCTTTTGATGAATATGGAAGATTGGGTGCGAGATTTATCCCACTTAGTTGGGATCATCGTAATCAATTACTTCATTCAAATTCAAGATATAAAGATATTCTAAAATTAAGAGTTAAGTATTTAGACATCACATCTTTTAAAATAGAAGATCCAATTGTGTATAAAATTATAAAAAATTGGCATACTGATAAAGATAAAATTATGTCTAAAAAAATAAACAATAAGCAAGTTTTTTATATCAAATGTAGTATAATTTCTAAAATCAAAATTTACGTAAAAAACATTATTATTAAAGTTATAAAAGAATATTATCCAGTTTCAAAAATTGATTGTAAGCATATTTCCTAATTCTATGACTAATAAAAAAAATTTACCTTTAAAGATAATTACCCTTGCAGCAGGTGCAGGCCTAAGATTAAAAGATTATCCACAAAATAAATCATTACCAAAACCACTTGTTAGCATATTAAATAAGTCAATGATTGAGTGGTCTCTTAAATCTTATCATCCATTTATTACAAAAGGTTTGGTTTCTAAGAAAGACTTAATATTTGTTATCTTAGAAGAACATGATCAAAATTATATGATGTCAAAACAGATTAAGTCAATTTTTGGAAATGAAGTTGTTATTGTTAAAATCAATAAGATTACTTCTGGTCCTGCTGAAACAGCATACCTAGCAGCTAAAACAATTAAAGAAGATTGCTCGGTAATTTTTAATGATTGCGATCACTTCTTTGATAGTAATTCGCTATATAATAAAATAGTTGAAGCAAATAAAGTTTCTAATTGTGCAGGCATAATTAATACAGCTAGTACTAATAGTAAAAAACCAGAATGGAGCTATGTAGAGTTAGATAAGAATAAAAAAATAATTTCTATTAAAGAGAAAGATCCTATTCTTGCTAAAAATGGAGCAAAAGGAGTTGTCGCTTCCTATTATTTTTCGAATATTAAAATTTTCATTAAAGAAGCAAAATTAATGATTGTTGATAATGATAAAGTTGGAAATATTAAACAAAAAGAGTTCTATATATCTAAAGTTTATGACCGTCTTATTAAAAAAAAATATCAATTTAAATTAGCTAATACTAATTTTGCTTATCCATTAGGTACACCGGAGCAAATATCTATTTTTATAAATAAATACTCACCATCTCTTTTTTATCCAGAAGCTAAAACTATAATCTTTGATATTGATGGTGTATTATTCGAACACGATAGCGGGTTTCATAGTTCTAAGTCTAATTATACCTATCCTATTAAACCAATAAAACAAAATATTGATTTTCTTAAAACTGAATATGAAAAAGGATCTTGTATAATATTAATGTCTGCACGAGTCGAGTCTGAGAGATCTTCTATAATTTTAGAACTAGATAGATTAGACTTAATTTTTTATCAATTAATTTTAGGTGTTACTGGTGGTACGAGAGTTCTGATTAATGACAATAAACCAAACAATATTTACTATAAAACGGCTATAGCAATTGAAGTAAAACGAAATGAACCAATTAATTTAAGTGAATTTCATAATTTAAATGAAACTCCTATTAAAAAATTTGATGGCGGTTCATATGCAGAAACATTCCTAATGTCTGGAGAAAAACCATTTATTCGTAAAATAGTAAGTAATAAAATAGATTATGAGCGTGGTGAAGCTGTTTTGAAAGGCCAGTACGAATGGTTTAAAATAGCTAAAAAAAATAAATTAAATGTTCCTAAAATTATTAATTATTATAAAACACCAGAAAATACTATTCTTGATATGGAATTTATTGATCAGTCTAATTTAATGTCTGATATTTTTTATAAAGAACAATTTAATTCAAATGACTTACTAAAAAAAGTTTTAAATAATCTGTCAACTTTTCATGAAATTAATAAAGAAAAAAATGATAAAGATAAATCCTTGTTCAATAAATTAGTTACTGAAAAAGCTATTCCTTCAATAAATACACTTAAAATTAAAGATATTGGAAAAAAAATACTTAATCAAGAAAATATTATTATTGATGGAAAAAATTATAAAAATATTTTTAAACAATTTGATTTTTTAACTAATTCAAAATATAATATTTCTAAGCTGTTCAATGAAAACTTTGATTTAAATACTAAATCAATTATCCATGGAGATTTAACTCTTGAGAATATTTTAGTTAAGAAGAATTCAATTTATTTTATTGATCCTCTTGGAGCTGTTATGGATTATAAATCTAATTCAAACTTTTTATATAAAACAAATATTCTTTTTGATATTGGGAAATTATGTCAATCTATTTTAGCTCGATATGAAAGTTGGAAAAATATTAAAGACATAAATATTTTTCATTCTAAAGGAGAATTTTTTATTGAAAAATTAATATCAAAAAAAGACAATGAAAATTTTAATCAGTTATTTAATTTTTATAAACATGAAGTTATGTATTTTGATAAGATAGTGATTGCTCATATGTCAATAATTTTATGTAGAATTATTAGGTATAGAGTTAAAAACTTTTACCCTTCAGCTCTACTTTGTTATTTGATTGCTACATATTGGATTAATAAATTAGTTAAATAAAAATACTCTTGTAATTGTCATAAATAAGTAATAATAATTAAAAATGAAATTATATTATGATGGTGCTTCAAATAAAGAAATATCTGAACTTTTTGATTTAGGTGTTATATCTGGAGTAACAACTAACCTTTCTTTTTGTAAGAAAGCTATGAATGAGAACTCTATTGAATATCAAGACTTGCTTACTTCAATCCATCAAAATGTTTCTAATAAAAAAAATGACTTTTCGCTTTCAATGCAGGTTTCTGCTACAGAACCAAATCTCATGATTGATGAAGCTAGCATATTTCAAAGTAAATTTTCAAAAGGAGTTGATTTAAAAGTTAAAATTCCACTAAATTACTCTAATTATGGTGTAGTCAATTCACTTATTAAAAAAAATATATCTGTAAACGCAACTTGTGTTACGGGATTTATGCAGGCTATTGTTGCAGCTAATTTGGGCTGTAGATACATATCTTTTTTTTGGGGCAAAATGACTGATGAAGACATTGATCCTTATATGATGGTTAGTGAATTTAGAAATTTACTAGATAAAAATAACCTGAATAAAACATCAAATATTTTAGTCGGCTCAATCAGGCAACCTCAAGTGATTTCAGAAGCATTCAAAGCGGGAGCTGACATAGTCACTACTCAGTTTCAAAATTTTCCTAAATTTTTAAACCAACTTAAAAGCAATGAAGCTAATGAATTATTCCAAAAAGACTGGAATAGCTGATTTATTTAATTGAAAAAAATATTGATTGCTGGTGGATCTGGTTTACTAGGTGTAAATTCTTCAAAATATCTTTCTAACAAATATAAAATTTACTCTCTTTATTCATCAACTAAATATTTTTTTGAGAATAAAAATATTGAAACTATTCAATCTGATTTGACTAATTTTCAATTAACCAATGATATAATCAGTTTTATCAATCCTGATATAATATTAAATTTTTCAGGCTTAACTAGTGTTGAAAAATGTCAAAAATTTCCCGCTTTGGCTAGTGAACTTAATATAAAAGTAGCCAATCATCTTTCCATAATATCTCAAAAATTAAATATGTACTATGTTCAGATGTCAACAGATCATCTATTTAATCAACTGAATATTTTTTTTGAAGAATCGAATACTACTGATCCTATAAATATTTACAGTAAAACAAAAGTAGAGGCTGAAAGAATTTCTTTATTCAATAATCCAAAATCGCTGATCATTAGATCAAATTTTTATTGTAGCAGTATAGACTCCAAGATTTCATTTATAGATAAAATTATTGAAGATACTAAAAATAATAACCAACTAAAGTTATTTAATGATGTTACATTTACCCCAGTATCGTTTAATCTGATGTTAGATTATATAGTCGATTTGTATAATTTAAATGCATACGGCATATTTAATATTTCAAGTAATGAGAAAATATCAAAATATGAATTTGGTTTAAAGGTTTTAAATTACCACAGGATGGATGTCACTAATGTGAAGAAAATTTCAATAAATGATTTAAAATTAGTAAAAAGACCACTAAATATGGCATTATCAAATAACAAGTTAAAAAATTTTTTAAAAATTCAAACACCTTCTATTGATGATCAACTTAATTTATTTTTTAATAACTTTGCTTATAAAAATTAGTATATTTAAATAGATGAAAAAATTACCTTACGGAAAGCATTTTATTGATAAGAGTGATATAGAGGCTGTAGTTAAAGTTTTGGAAAGTGATAACTTAACTCAAGGTCCTATTATAAGTGAATATGAAAAAAAATTTGCCAATTATGTTGGTTCAAAATATGCTGTAGCAGTTAGTAGCTGTTCAGCAGGTTTGCATTTATCTGCTATTGCTTTAAATCTTAAACAAAATGATTATTTTGTAACTTCTCCCATCACTTTTGTCTCCTCTGCAGCTGCTGGTTTGCATATAGGCGCTAATGTAATTTTTTGTGATATAGATATTAACACTGTAAATATCTCTTTGGATAGATTAGAAGAAATTATTAAATTACAAAATATAAAATTAATTATTCCTGTCCATTTTGCTGGTTTACCTTGCGATATGTCAAAACTTAATTTACTTAAAAATAAATATGGTTTCAAAATTCTTGAAGATGCCGCTCATGCCCTAGGATCATCTTATTCTAATGGGCAGAAAGTAGGGTCAGGTTCTTACTCTGATGCCTGTGTTTTTTCCACCCACCCTGTTAAAACAATTGCTACAGGTGAGGGTGGCATGATCACAACAAATGATGAGAAAGTTTATAAGGGTCTTCTTAGATTACGAAGTCATGGAATTAATAAAGAAGATGACCAGTTTATAAATAAAGAAAATGCTTTTTCAGATGGAAAAAGAAATCTCTGGTACTATGAAATGAGAGAACTAGGTTATCATTACAGAATTACTGATATTCAAGCAGCTTTAGGTATTAGTCAATTAAATAAAATTGACAGTTTTATTAAAAAGAGAAAAGATATAGTTAATTATTATAATTCCAAACTCCATGAAATTCCTAATTGTAATAATTCTCAAAAAATATCTGATTTATCGAGCAATCATATATTTGTAATTAGCTTAGATTTAAATCTAATTGGTAAAACTAAAAACGATATCATGAGAGAATTTAGAGATTATAATATTATTACTCAGGTACATTATATGCCTCTACCAATGCATCCTTACTTTAATAAATTGGGGTATTCTTTAGATAATATTCCTAATGCTGTTAAATATTTTAATAATGCATTAAGTATTCCTTGTTATTATTCTTTAAGTTTTGATGATCAAAAGTTTGTAATTAATGCAGCAAAGAAAATTTTAAAAAGTATTTTATGAAAACTGGAATTATTGTACAGAGTAGAATCAACTCTACTAGACTTTATGGTAAAATTATAAAAAAAGTTTTAAATAAGACTATATTAGAACATTTAATTGAAAGATTAAAAAAAATTCAATTTGCAGATGATATTTGTATAGCTTTTTCAGATAATAGAAGTGATATAAAAATAAAAAAAATAGCAGAAAAACTAAACCTGAATTATTTTAAAGGTTCAGAATATGATGTCTTATCAAGACATTATTTAGCAGCTAAAAAATTTTCATATGATAATATTGTAAGAATATCTTCTGATTGTCCTTTGATTGATCCCGGAATTATTGATCAAATTATTTTAAAATTTAATAAAAATAAAAATGTTGATTATTTATCAAATGCATTAGTTAGATCTTTTCCACTCGGTATGGAAGCAGAAATTTTCTCATTTAAAGCTTTAGAGTTTGCTTATAATAAAGCTCATAGTCCTTACGATAGAGAGCATGTAACCCCATATATTAAAAACTTTAAAAATTTTAAAAAATTAAACTTAAAGTATAAAAAAAATTTATCAAATTATAGACTAACTTTAGACACTGAAGAGGATTTTATTTTAATAAAAAAAATAATTGAAGAACTATATCCACTAAATATTAATTTTAATTTATTTGATATTATTAAATT
>CAYZPP010000009.1:0-14265 GCA_964480315.1 uncultured Alphaproteobacteria bacterium
GACGCCAATCCCAAAGAGGTCTTTGCCCTAAAATACTTTTATATAAATTTTCTCTGATGTTAGGTTGGTCGTATTTAATATTCACTATTTTATTATACTAAAAAATTTATAAAGAAAAAGTTAAGATAATTTTATTTTAAGATAAAAAGGGCATATGGAGATATGCCCTTTTTACTTTTAACTAAATAATAGGAGTTAATTAAACTTTTATTTAAATGATATCGATCTGTAATTAGCCCACATTCTCAATTGCATCTAATCCTTTTTTAAGATCAGCAATGATATCATCTGAATGCTCTAGACCTACAGACAGACGTACATAGCCAGGAGTAACTCCAGTTTGTAATTGCTCTTCTGCAGATAGTTGAGAGTGGGTTGTAGAAGCTGGGTGTATAGCTAAACTTCTCGCATCCCCAATATTAGCGACATGATAATGAAGTTCTAAGGCATTAATAAAAGCTTTACCAGCTTCAATTCCATTACTTAATTCAATTCCCACTAAAGACCCAAAGCCATTTTTTAGATACTTTTCAGTTCTTTTTTTATTTTCACCTTCATGATATTTGGGAAAAATAACTTTGCTGACAGCTTTGTGACTTTTCAAAAATTCTGCAACCTTAATGGCGTTTTCATTATGTTGCTTCAACCTTAACGGAAGTGTTTCCAGCCCTTGGATAAAGTTAAATGAATTAGAGGGTGTTATTGCACCACCTAAATCTCTCAAAACAACCACTCGTGCCCTGATGACAAAAGCTAGTTGAGCTCCAAACATTTGAGGTATTGCAGTGGCCCATTCGACACCATGGTAACTTCCATCTGGTTCATTCAATAAAGGTTGCCTTTCGGGAACTGCCGTCCAATCAAAATTTGCTCCATCAACAATGGCTCCTCCGATTGATGTTCCATGTCCACCAATCCATTTTGTTAATGAATAAGTTACAATAGCCGCACCATGATCTAGAGGTCTAATATTAATTGGACCTGCTGTATTATCTACAATTAACGGAATGCCTAACGGTCTCCCAATATTAGCAACTTCTTCAATTGGAAAAATGTTTAGTTTAGGATTAGGTAGTGTTTCTCCAAAATAGGCTCTAGTTTTATTATCTGTTAATTTTCTAAAGTTTTCTGGATCAGAAGGATCGGCAAATCTAACTTCAATACCAAGATTTCTAAAAGTATTATTAAAAAGATTCCAAGTCCCTCCATATAAATCAGTGGAACTGACGATATTATCTCCAGCTTTGGCAAGATTTTGAATAGCATATGCGTTGGCAGTAGAGCCAGAACTTAACGCTAAAGCTGCTGCGCCACCATCAAGAGCTGCAAGACGCTCTTCTAAAACTGCATTAGTAGGATTCATGATACGTGTATAAATATTTCCAAGTTCTTTAAGGGCGAATAGATTAGAAGCATGTTCAGTACTATCAAATTCATAGGAAGTTGTTTGGTAAATAGGGACGGCAACAGCATTTGTAGTTGGATCTTTGCGATAGGTGCCCCCATGAAGTACAAGTGTCTCTGGATGTTTTGAATCTGTAGTCATTATGATAATCTCCTATGTCTATGTTCTTTATATAGAACTTTGTTTTTTATGTCAAACAATAAATAGATTTTTTCTTAGGTCAATCGTTAGATTGATGAAGTTTTTAATTATGTTAGGTTAGCTTGACTTTTAAACGAATAATGAAAATTATAAATATTAAAAATACCCTGATTTTATTGAATTTGAGTGTTTTTTTTATCTTTATAGGTTGCGAAAGTACAACTCAAAATACAATAAAAATTAAAGAAATTACTGAAAAAACTTCAAAAATTATAAATTTGAAATCAGATTTTGAGATCATTACCACATTCAATAATAAGCAAATCGATCTTTTTGTCCAAGAATATGGAAAATTTGATTTGAAAAGAACTGACGGTGATTTATCTTTTCAAAGACTAGATAAAGGATCTTGTAGAGTCTTTGTTCAAAGCTCAATTTTAACAGGTAACATTAACAGTATTTTAGTTTTTCATCTTAAAAAAAAAACCTTTTACCCACAATTTCAACTTCAGCGCTGTTTAGGATAGTGACTAAAAATGTCTAAATATCTTTTAATTTTATTAATATTTCCATTATTTATTTTTTCCCATCACCCTGATCACACGACTCAAGCTACTGAGCCCTATCCTGTTATTTGGATTTCTAATTTTCAAGATAATTATGATGGGCATAATATAAAAATACATTTAGAAAATTTTATATTTGCCCCTGAAAAAATTTCTTATAAGGCTTCAGGTAATGAGGGCTATATTCTTGTTACTGTAAATGATATTCCAATTGGTAGAGCCTATAGTGAATGGTTTCACATACCTCAAAGATTTTTTAATTTAGAAGCTAATATTGTTAAGATTATTCTTAAAAATTATGATCATAATACCTTGTCTATTAAAGATAAAATTATTTCAAAAAAAATCACAATTGGTAAAAACTAATATTTATTAAACTTTAATAAATTTAGAATTAGATGGGTTTAACATTTCTAATTCTCCGGTAGCAATGTCATGCCATAAACCATGAATTACTAATTTTTCTTCTTCAAGAGATTTTTTTATGAAAGGAAAATCTATCAAATTATTGATCGAAATTTTTATACTTTCTTTTTCTAAAGCTTTAATTTGTATTTCATCGCTACCTTCTTTTGTAATATTATTATAGGCAGGCTGTAAAATACTTAACCATTTATGAACAAATATGCTTTTTTGTTGATTTTTAGAACCCTTACAAAGATGGTAGCCACCGTTAATTCCGCCACAATTTGAATGTCCTAATACTATTAGATGTGATACTTCCAATGAACTAACACCATATTCCACAGCAGCGGAAGTGCCGTGATGATCGCCATCTGGTTTATAGGGTGGTATTAGATTTGCTATATTTCTATGAATGAAAAATTCTCCTGTATCAGCCCCAAACATAGCTGTTGCATGCACTCTGGAATCACAACAAGAAACAACCATGACTCTAGGGTTTTGGCCTACATCTGCCATTCTTGCAAACCAGCTTTTATTCTCTTCAAAGCCAGTAGCCTTCCACCCTTGGTATCTCTTTATAAGGTAAGATGGCAGAATTTTAATATAATGATTCATATATTTTTAATTATAATCATAAATTCGATGTTATTCTAGGTTTTTGGAAATTAATTAGCTTTAGATAAAGGTGTTTATTTAAGTACCATTAGTAATTGTTGCGCATCTATATTTTCGCCAGCTTTTACTAATAGTCTGTCCACTTTACCTGCGCGGTCAGCATAAATAACTGTTTCCATTTTCATGGCTTCAATAGTGCAGAGTTTTGCACCTTTTGCGATGCTAATCCCTTCTGTAATAAGTACTTCAACAAGCAGTCCTGGTATTGGGGCTCCTATATGAGCGATGTTACTTGGGTCATAAATTTCTTTAGATAGATCATCAGTTGAAATTGATTTATCTTTAACATCAACTGAACGCGGCTGACCATTAAGCTCAAAATAAATTGTCCTGTATCCTTTTTCGTTAGGTTCACTTTGTGTAAAGTATCTAATAACAAGTGTTTTGCCGGTATCAATTGAGATATAAATTTCTTCACTTGTATTCATTCCAAAGAAATAATTAGGAGTAGGAATCATACTTGTATCTCCAAATTTTTTTTTATGTTTCATATAGCTGTCAAAAACTTCGGGAAAAAAAGTATGTGAAAGGGTGTCTTTTTCTGTGATAGATTGTTCATATTTCTTAGATAATTCTTTTTGTTTTTTACTAATATCGAGAGGCTTAATTTTTGATCCAAATCTATAACTAATTGATTTTTTACCTTTAAGAATTTTTTTTTGTAAAGCTTTTGGGAAACCTTTGTAGGGCTGACCTAAACGACCACTAAAAAACTCAATAACTGAAGCGGGGAAACCTACATCTTTTTTTGGATCTAAAACATTTTCAATAGTTATATTATTAGCAAGCATATAAATTGCCATGTCCCCTACCACTTTAGAAATAGGCGTTACTTTAATAACGTCGCCAAAAATTCTGTTTACATCTGCGTACATTGAGGCCAGTTCCGGCCAACGATTATCGTTAATACCCATTGATCGAGCTTGTTCTCTTAAGTTTGTATATTGCCCTCCCGGCATTTGATGAAGATACACTTCAGACATGCTAGTTCTAGTTTTGCTCTCAAAAGGTTGATAATGTTTACGAACACCCTCCCAATAATTAGCAGCCGATCGAACTACTGCAGATGAAATTTTTGGATCTCTTGGACTACCATCCAGAGCTTCTACCAAAGCTCCAAAACTTGGTTGAGATGTGAATCCTGCCCAGGAGTCTATTGCAGCATCCACAATGTCTACTCCAGATTCACTTGCCGCTATTAAACTTGCAACACCATTTCCACTTGTATCGTGTGTATGAAAATGGATAGGAATTTTTATGTTCTTTTTTAATTCTTTAAATAGCATTTTTGCAGCTGCCGGCTTACATAATCCAGCCATATCTTTAATTGCAAGAAAATGGATTCCCATCTTCTCAAGTTTGATTGCCATATTCATATAATAATCTAACGTATATTTTTTTTCATTAGGGGAAGATAAATCTCCAGAATAACAAATTGATGCTTCACAAATTTTTTCAGTTTTTAAAACTTCATCGATTGATACTTTCATGTTCTCTATCCAATTGAGGGCGTCAAAAATTCTGAAAACATCAATTCCTGATTGAGCAGAAATTTGAATAAATCTTCTTAGAACATTATCTGGGTAATTTGTGTAGCCCAAAGCATTAGATCCACGAAATAGCATTTGTAGTAATGCTGAAGGCATACTTTCACGTAATTGCTCTAATCTTGACCAGGGATCCTCATTAAGGAATCTTAAAGCTACATCAAAAGTAGCGCCTCCCCAACATTCAATTGAAAATAGATTTTTAAAACGCTCCTCATATAATTCTGTTATTCCAAGCATATCGTTAGTACGCATTCTGGTTGCTATTAAAGATTGATGCGCATCTCTAAAAGTTGTGTCTGTAATTAACAGTTTTTTTTCTTTTAAAACTAATGATGAAACAGCAGAGGGGCCTTTCTCATCAAGTATCTGTTTATATGTTTTTCCTATTAAATTTTGTGCTTTTTTGGATTTAGCAATTCCATAATCTGCAAGCCTTGCAGGAGTTGTCTCCCTAAGTTTTGGTCTGTTGTCGACTTCTGGATTTCCATTAACTATTACTTCCGCTAGGAATCTGAGCACTTTAGTTGCCCTATCTTTTCTAGAACTAAAAATGAATAAATCTTTAGCGGTATCAATATATTTTGTATGATAATTAAATTTTTCAAAGCAGTCATGATTTATAAGTTTCAATAAAAAAGGTATGTTAGTTTTTACGCCTCTCACTCTAAATTCACGAAGAGCCCTGTCCATTCTTTTTGTTGCCTCGACTGGAGTTTGCCCTTTCGCAGTAACTTTAACTAACAAAGAATCATAATAGGGTGTAATGATTGTTCCAGTTGCAGCTGTGCCTGCGTCAAGTCTAATGCCCAATCCACTTGCAGATCTGTAAACAGAAATTTTACCATAGTCAGGAGCAAAATCATTTGCTGCGTCTTCAGTGGTTACTCTAGATTGAATTGCGTGCCCTCTAATTTGAATATCTTGTTGAACCGGAATTCCGCATAAATTATCACCTATTCTTGCACCAGCCGCTAATAAAAATTGAGCTTTGACTATATCAATTCCTGTAATTTCTTCTGTGACTGTATGTTCAACTTGGACTCTTGGGTTAACTTCAATAAAAAAGAAATCATTCGTTCTAGCATCCATTAAAAACTCTACTGTACCTGCGCACGAATAGTTTACTTGTTTACCAATTTTTACTCCCGCTTCACATATAGCTGATCTCTGACTAGTTGAAAGATAAGCGGCGGGTGCTCTTTCCACAACTTTTTGGTGGCGTCTTTGAAGCGAACAGTCTCTTTCAAATAAATGAACAATATTACCATGAGTATCTCCCATAATTTGCACTTCTACATGGAAAGCCTTTTCAATTAATTTTTCAAAAAATACATCATCTTTTCCAAAAGCACTCTTAGCTTCTCTGCGCGCAGAAATAATGCTATTTTCTAACTCATTTTCTTTTTTAATTACACGCATACCTCGTCCACCACCTCCCCAAGATGCTTTTAACATAATTGGGTATCCAATTTTTTTTGCTAGAATTTTACAAGATTTAATATCCTTGGGAAGTGGGCCTGTTGATGGAATTGTTGCAACTTTCGCTTTATTGGCTATTTTTTTTGCTTCAACTTTGTTACCAAGTGAACGCATAATTTTTGCAGATGGACCTATAAATAAAATATTATTTCTAACACACTCATCAACAAAATCTGGATTTTCTGAAAGAAAACCATAACCAGGATGGATAGCCTCGCATCCAGAATCTACAGCTATTTTTACAATACCTTTATAGTCCAAGTAAGCCTGAATAGGGCCTTTGCCTGATCCCACCAGGTAACTTTCATCAGTTTTAAAACGATGTAGTGCAAATCTATCTTCATATGAATATATAGATACAGTTTGAAATCCTAATTCTGTTGCTGCTCTAGATATACGGATTGCTATTTCGCTACGATTAGCAATAAGAATTTTGTTAATTATTTTCATTTAATTATGGATAAAGATTATTTTTATACGATATTTTTTGTTTTTTCTATAGGTATAAATAATTCGCAAGTATTTTTAACTAGATACGCTAAAAAGGTTCATTTTATTATGGTTTTTTTGAAATAAACAGTTTTGTTCTATTAGGGTAACAAGCTGTACATATTTTACATTCAACACCATAGCATGTTCTAGCGGTACAATATTCTCGTCCATAAAAAATAATTTGTAGATGTAGCTTATTCCATGATTTTTCATAAAATAAACTCTTTAAATCTTTTTCTGTTTGGATAACATTTTTGCCATTTGTTAAACCCCATCTCTGTGCTAAACGGTGTATATGTGTGTCCACTGGAAAGGCTGGATGACCAAAACCTTGGGACATCACAACACTTGCAGTTTTGTGGCCAACACCAGGAAGTTTTTCTAACTGCTCAAAACTTTCAGGAACTTGCCCATCAAAGTCTTTTACAAGAATTTTAGATAAATTATATATTGCTTTAGATTTTTGTGGCCCTAAACCACATGGTTTTATAATTTCATAAATTTTTTCTATAGAAATTTTTCTCATTTTGTATGGATCAGCTGCTTTTAAAAAAAGTGAAGGGGTTACTAAATTGACTCTTTCATCTGTGCACTGGGCACTTAAAAGAACAGCAATTAATAATTCAAAAATACTATTATGCCTTAAAGGAATGGGAACTGTGGGATATAATTTATTTAAAGTTCTTTGAATTATTAAAGCTTTATCTTTTTTTTTCATATAGGGTCATTATATATTTTTAATTAATTAATGCTTAAAAATTATATGAAAAAAGATATTTATATTTCACCTAATAAAAGTCTCAGCGGAAAACAGATAATTATGTTCTTACTACTAATTGGGTTCTTGATTCTCTTTATAGGTGTTAGGTTCATTTTTATAGGAGCATGGCCTGTTATCATTTTTGGTATTATTGAGTTTATTATTCTCGCTGTCTGCACATACTTTTTTTATCAAAGCTCTAAGAAAGGTGAAAAAATATCTTTGACTAATTCAAAAATTTCTTTGTACAAAACTCTAGAAGATAAAGAAGATAGAGTTCTAGAATACAATATTGCTTGGTCTAAAATTGAAAATGAAAAAAATTCACTTAGTTTAAATTATTCTGGAAAAAAGACATTTTTTGCAAAATTCTTTAATAGTGAAAGAAGAATTAAATTAAAAAAAATTATTGATAATTATAAATCAAGACTTCAGTAAGTTCTTGTAATTATAATACCCGTTATTTTGTGAATCTAACCATATAGATGCATTAATTGCACCATCAGAAAAAATTTTTCTATTAAAAGCTCTATGTGTAACTTCAATACTTTCGTGTTCTCCGTGAAAGATAACGGTATGTTCTCCAGCAATATTCCCTCCTCTAATTGAAGAAAATCCTATATCAGATTTTTTTCTTTCTGTAATTTGCTGTTGCCTGTCGAAAACAAAATTCTTATTTGTGCGTCCAAGCTCACTAACTATTTCTTCTCCTAACTTAATTGCTGTACCACTTGGAGCATCTTTTTTAAACCTATGATGGGATTCTATAATTTCAATGTCATAATCTTTTAATTTATTTGCAGCATCGCGGGCAATTTGAAAAAAAGAATTAACGCCCAAGCTCATATTAGGAGCATAAAAAAGCTTTGTGGCTTTGCTAGCCTGATCTAATAAATCAAAATGTTTTTTTTCTAAGCCGGTCGTACCTACTACAAGTCCAGTTTTATGCGCAATTGCACTTTCAACAAACATAAATAACGCACTAGGGGATGTGAAGTCTATAACCACATCCGCTCGATCAAAAGCAGCATCTCCAGTAGTAGCGATATCAGAATTTAATTTCATAGATTGCAGATGATCTTTTGTTATGGGGCTCTTATCAAATACGCCAACTATAGCCACACTCTCATTAGATTGCGCAGATTCTATGAGATTTTGTCCCATTCTTCCCAATACTCCTGCAATTGCTATTTTAACTTGGCTCATGATTATTAGTTTTATATATCAATATTGTAGATCATTAATAGTAAAAATTGATAAATTTATGATAAAATAAATTTATGATTGTTAGAATAGTTGTTATTTTTATATTAATCTTATTAACGGCTATAATTATATATAATAAGAAATTTCGAGAAGCTTTTACGCTGTCACTAATTCCTCTTATATTATTAATTATCAGCTTATTTGCGTATTTGGCTTATTATATGGCTTCAATTAATTATTTTAATTAATTTGATTCTGTGTTCTGACCTGACTCAATCCAACCCATAATGCCCGTATCAATTTCAAAAATATTACCCTCATAACCTTCTTGTACTAAAATATTAGCTGCATCCTTTGAGCGCTTTCCAGATCTACAGTGAATAATAATATCAACCTTTTTGCCAAATTTTGATTCAACAATTTCTTTTGAAATGGTATTTAAAGGAATTAAGTGAGAATTTGCGATTCTGATGTGATCAAACTCAACCTGTTCTCTTACATCAATAAGGATTAGGCCATCTTGAATTTTTTTTTTTGAATCTTCAATTGATAGAGGAATAAACATTAATTTGTATTCTACATTTATATTTAGATTATATATATAATTTAATACTAGTTTGCACTTTGTGACTACTTGTGAAGGATTGTATAAACTGTTATTGGTAAAGGGTAGATAAATAAAAGGAAAAAAATGGGTCTTTTAATTGAAGGAAAATGGCATGACAAATGGTATGACACTAAATCTAGTGGTGGAAAATTTATAAGAACAGAGTCTCAATTTAGAAATTTAATAAACAAAGAAAGTGAATTTAATCCAGAATCAAATCGTTATCACCTATATGTTTCATTGGCTTGTCCATGGGCACATAGAGCTTTAATATATAGATCATTAAAAAATTTAGAGAAACATATTTCAATTAGTATAGTAAATCCATACATGCTTGAACATGGCTGGACATTTGATAACTATTTAGAAGCAACTAAAGATGACTTATTTGATTTTCAATATCTTTACCAAGTATATTTAAAAGCTAATCCTCATTACACTGGCAGAGTGACAGTGCCTGTTCTGTGGGATAAGAAAAAATCCACTATTGTAAGTAATGAATCATCTGAAATTATTAGAATGTTTAACACTGAATTTAATGAACTAACAGGAAATATGAAAGATTTCTATCCATTAGAAAAAAGAAAAGAGATAGATGAAATTAATCTATTTATCTATGACAATATTAATAATGGGGTTTATAAAACTGGCATAGCTACCAAGCAAGAAATTTATGAGCAAGAAGTAAAAAAATTATTTGAGAGCCTTGATTATGTAGAAAAACTTTTAGAAAAAAATGAATTTCTTTTAGGTAATGAGATGCTGGAGTGTGATTTAAGGTTAGTCCCGACAATTCTTCGTTTTGATCCTGTCTATGTTGGGCATTTTAAATGCAACTTAAAGAGGATATTTGATTACCCAAAAATGTTTAAGTATTTAGAAAAATTTCAAAATATGAGGTTTATGCAAGAAACAACAAATATGGAACATATTAAAACTCATTATTATGGAAGTCATAGTACTATCAATCCTAATGGAATAGTTGCCTTAGGGCCATTAGTTAGCTAATTTCTAAACCTTGAATGACAGCTTTTACATGAAGAATAAAGATTTTGAAAAGATTTATTAACTGCAGCTGAATCTCCTGATTCAATTAACTCTATTATCAATTTCGCATTATCTTCATATTCTTTAGCAATAGAATTAAATTTATCTCTATTACTGATAATATCAGTACTAGCTTTTGTTTTACCATCAAAAGAATCATCAGGAAATAATGATGGATATTTATTTAGAATATTTTGAATTTGAGAAAAAATATCAGTTGTGTCAGAGCCGAGGTCATTATCATTAATATTTTTTCGAGCTTGATTCATTAGCTTATTTAAAAGTTGCATCGATATTTTTCTCTCTTCAATAACTTCGGATCCCATAACTCGTCCTTCTTCATGAGCAATTAAAGAAAATGTAAAAATTAAGAAAAATACAACTAATTTCATTAAAACTATATACATGTTTTAATAATTTTTGGATTAGATTTTCTTAAAACTTTTAAATTATGGAAAAAATTATCTCGTTCTCCTCTTAGTATTACTTTTCCTTGATCCAACAAAATAAGATAATCTGCAATTTCTTCTGCAAAGTTATAATCATGCAAGCTTAAAATTATTGTTTTATTTTTCTTTTTTTCTTCAAAAAGAAGTTGTTTTAATTTTACTTCACTTTGGAAATCAAGATTTTGGTTTGGTTCATCCATTATAATAATATTTGGATCTAAACTCATGACTCTGGATAAAAATAATTTTTGCTTTTCACCGCCTGACAAACTGGCAATATTTTGCTGATGTATGTCTGATAATTCAAAAGTATCATGCCAAATGAGTTTCGGTTCATATTTTTTAATTTTTTGCAAAAAAGAAAAATTATATAATGCATTACCCTCAAAGATAATAGGGTTTTGAAATAACATAGGAAGTGGACGGCTATTCAAAGTTTTAATTGTTCCTGAGTTAATCTTTTGTAATAAATTAAGACAACGAAGAGAAGACGTTTTACCAGAACCATTCTTCCCAAGAAATACAGTTGTTTTGTCCTCAGGAATTTCAAAAGTTACATGATCTAATATAATTTTGTTTTTAATATTTAATAAAACATTATTGAGAGAGGCTTTCATTTTGAATTTTCTTTTCTATTTACAATAAAAGATAAAGTAAAAGATATTAAAATAAGTATTGCCCCTAATCCAATTGCAACATCTAGATTTCCCTTTGAGGTTTCTAGTGCAATAGATGATGTTATGTTTCTGGTTATATGGTCTATAGATCCACCTACTATAGCTGCAGCTCCATACTCGCTAATAGCTCTCCCAAATCCAATTAATGCAATTGTTTTATAGAGTCCGTATCTATTTAATAAGAGTAATTTAGTAATGACATAAAAATTGGCGCCATAAGTGATTAATTCTTCTCTATAGTTCTTAAAATCTTGTTCGATATTTTTTAAAATTAATGAAGACATAATAGGTATTATAATTATAGATTGAGCAATAATCATTGCGATTGGTGTATATAAAAGACCTGTCCATCCTAAAGGTCCACTTCGACTTATTATTAAATATACGATGAGACCCGCGCACACTGGAGGAATAGAAGTAAGAGCGTGAATACATGCAATTATAATACTTTTTCCATTAAAGGTTTTGATTGCAATTATTGCTCCTAATGGAAGGCTGACTGCTAGAGAAATTAATGTAGAAAAAACACTTACATTTATTGAAATTAATAAAGCCTCTAGTATTTTTTCATAAACCATTCTATTTAAATTATATTATCTTCTCTTCCATTAATGTAATTATTATTAGTTTTTTATTCATAAACAAAAAATAACTGACTATTAGCAACTTTAAAGTTTTCAATTAAATTTTTACCTTTATTGCTTAAGAGCCAATCAATAAATTGATTTGATTTTTTAAATTCTACAAAAGGATACTTTTCTGGATTGAGCACTATTATACCATACGGATTAAAAAGATTTTCATCGCCCTCAAACAAAATCTGTAAGAAATCTTTATTTTTAAATGTTATCCATGAACCTCTATCAGTAAGTGTGTAAGCGTTCATTTCTGAAGCTAAGTTTAAAGTAGAGCTCATTCCCGATCCTGTTTTAATATACCAAGAATCCTCTTTAAAATTTATATTAAACTTAGACCATAGTTCTTTTTCTTTTTTATGTGTACCAGAGTCATCATCTCTTGAAATAAATTTATAATTTCCAGATGAGAGATTTTCTAAAGTAAATTTTAAATTATCTAATTTTTTTATATTAGCGGGATCACTTTTTGGTCCAACTATTATAAAATCATTATACATAAGATCATGCCTTTTTATTCCTAGCCCTTCCTCTACAAATTTTATTTCATCTTTTTTTGAATGTACGAGCAGCATATCTCCATCGCCTCTTGTTGCATTTTTAATTGCCTGTCCTGTTCCTACTGCCACTGTTCTAACCTCTATTCCAGTTTCTATATAAAAAGCATCGCTTAAGTATTCTAGTAAACCTGTGCTAGCGGTGCTTGTTGTAGATTGAATAATCAAATAATCTCTGGCTAAAATTGGGCTAGAAAGAACTATTAAGCATAAAGCTATGTATTTAAATATATTTTTCATAAGGGTCATTAAGATTATGTAATACTGTATTAAAAATCTAATAAATATTTTTTATAGAAGTATTGGAATTATTAATTACTAATTAATCGTAATAGAACATAGGTGCTTTTTTAAAGACTTGCCAGGCGTCTGGATCATGACCCGTCACTATGATTGAACTATTTTCAGCTGCAACTTTTTTTAATTTCGCTACTGAGTGAGCAGCATCTACTGATGAGCAAACTAAACCAGGTAATGCTTTATCATTCCAATGATCCATCGTGTATGCTGCATCAATTGTTAATAATACAGAACCTGTATTCGGTAAATTGATTAAAAAAGACTGATGACCGGGGGAATGACCAGGGGTGAAGATTATTTTAATAGTTCCATCACCATATAAATCAAAAAAGTCATTTTTCTTATCTTCTAGAAAGTGCCATTTAAGATCGGGCTTATCAAAATCTTGCCTTATGTATGCTGATTTAGAAAACCAATCTGGATTAAAAGCATAGTCATATTCTTTTTTTTGAACAACATGAGTGGCATTCGGAAATCTTCCTATTCCACCTGAATGGTCTAAGTGTAAATGTGACTGAAGTAAATAACGAACATCATTAATATTCTGTCCAATGTTTTCTAATTGATCTATACAATTTTCATACTTGCCTATAACTGGTTCATATGCAGCTACAACAGAACCCCAATGAGCGTGCATATCAACGCTAACTTCTTTAGCACAGCCTCCATCGATAACTACATCTCCTTTTGGGTGCTTAATAAGAAACCAAGGTACAGGAATTTCAAAGTCTTCATTGGACTGATTCATCTTTATATATTTTAATTTTGTTTTAAGGGTCCCTGTTTGAAACATATAAAGTTTAATAGCAGAAGAGGTTGCTGGTTTATTACTATCCATATAATTTACTTTTGATTTTATAATTTCTTCTTTGATAGAATAGTTTTGTTTTTTTTCGATTTTTTTATTTTCTAAAATCTCTTCAAATTTTTCTAAATCAGATTTTTTATACTTTATAGTCATAATTTAAATTCTATTTCTATGAAACTATATTCATAGTTATTATTATTGATAACATTGTGATTAACGCCTTTATTTCTGTAATAGCTATCCCCTTTTAAAAGTTTAGAAATGGTTTCTTCACCATCATGATTAATTATTTTTAATTCTCCGTCTAACATCGGAACAACCGCATAATCATACTCATGTACATGTTGACCAGTTTGGTCGCCAATTGCAAAATGCCATTCTGTAACTCTCGTTTTCTCATTGTCGATCATTACTTTTGCTTTTGCCATTTGGCTAAATATTTCTACAGGGAACGGCTTCGTTTTTTTCTGCCTTCATTGCTTCAGCTGCTTTTGTTGCTTCTTCAA
>CAYZPP010000010.1:0-13770 GCA_964480315.1 uncultured Alphaproteobacteria bacterium
TGGTGCACTGCTGATGCTGGGTGGATAACAGGTCATTCTTATTCTCTATACGGTCCATTAACTAATGGTGCCCAAACATTATTATTTGAGGGTGTTCCTAACTACCCTGACTTCTCAAGATTTTGGAAAATTTGTGACAAACATCAAGTTAATATTTTTTATACTGCTCCTACTGTTATCAGGGCTTTAATGAAAGAAGGCAGTGACTTTGTAAATCGTTGTTCACTTTCTTCTTTAAGAATTTTAGGCACTGTGGGAGAGCCCATCAATCCAGAAGCTTGGAATTGGTACGCAGAGGTTATAGGAAAAAATAGATGTCCTGTTATAGATACATGGTGGCAAACTGAAACTGGAGGTCACTTGATTTCACCTATCCCAGGCAATAGTAAATTTAAACCAGGTAGTGCTGGACAGCCTTATTTTGGAATTGAAGCTATTATTGTTGACGATGAAGGAAATATATTAGAAGGGGAATGCGAAGGTAAACTGTGCATACAAGATAGTTGGCCTGGACAGATGAGAACCGTTTATGGAGATCATAAAAGATTTATTGAAACATACTTCTCTCAATTTAAAGGTAAATATTTTACAGGGGATGGTTGTAAAAGAGATAAGGATGGATTTTATTGGATTACCGGGAGAGTCGATGATTGTATTAATGTTTCTGGGCACTTATTAGGAACTGCTGAAATTGAAAGTGCTTTTGTAGAGCATAAATTAGTTAGTGAGGCAGCTGTTGTGGGCTATCCCCATGACATTAAAGGTCAGGGAATTTATGCATATGTAACTACTAATACAGGAGTGGAGACATCGGAAAAGTTAAAAAAGGAACTAACAGACTGGATTAGAAGTAAAATTGGACCTATAGCAACCCCTGATAGAATTCAGTTTTCTCCCGGATTACCTAAAACTAGATCAGGGAAAATTATGAGAAGAATTTTAAGAAAAATTGCTTCGAATGAATCTGATCAATTGGGTGATACCTCAACACTCGCTGATCCAAGTGTGGTAGAGTCACTCATTGTTGGATATAAACAAAAATAAGTCTTCTGATATCGTTAATATATTTAACGCTATTCAAAAAATTAATAAAGGGCAAAGTGTCGACAATGCTGTGCAAAATTTTGAAGAAATTAAAAGGCCTTTTATTTTTTTAACCATACAAGAATATTATCGACGTAATATAAATACTTTAGAAATAATAAAAAAATTTTCTCATAAAAAATCACACCCTGATGGTATTATAATAATTCAAATAGCAATGATCATGCTTTTTTTTTCAAAAAAACCTGAACATGCAATAGTCAGTGATGCAGTGGAATTTAGTAAATCTTTTAAAATTTCAGGATATGTGAATGCATTACTTAGAAAAATATTGAATGAAAAAGAAAACCTCTTGAAAGATATACAAGATACCAAAATTGATGATGATTTTAAAAAACAGCTTATAAAAATTTATTCTAGCAAAAAAATTCATGACTATATTTTTGAAACTTTAGATGAAAAACCTGTGAACTATCAGGTATCATATGATGATAGAGAAGACTCTCTTTATGACTTAAGAGTTTCTGTCTTAGAAAATTTTAGTGATTTAAAAAAAAAATCTTGGGTTCAAGATATTGGAAATTATGAATGTATAAAATCTATTCGCGAAATAGTTAAAAATAAAAAGGTTTTAGATTGTTGTGCTGCGCCTGGAGGTAAAAGCTTTCTTCTATCTTCTTTTGATTGTGAAGTAACTTCTCTGGATAATAATAAAGAACAAATAAATAAATTTTATGAAAATACTAACCGCATAGGGCTAAGTCTAGATATTTATCAAAAGGATTTTTTAGATTTTAAACCTAAAGAAAAATTAGAATGTGTTCTTTTAGATGCGCCTTGCTCGTCGCTTGGGACATTTAGAAGAAATCCTGATGTTGCATTTAAGATAAAAAAATTGAATTTAAGAGAAAAACAAGCATTACAACTTAAAATGCTTAACCAAGCATCATCTGTAGTTAGTAATAATGGACTTATTATATATATGGTCTGTTCGTTTCACACTATTGAAACAATTGAAGTTATTGATAAATTTTTAAAAAAGAATACTGATTTTGATATAATTGACTTAAAATCTGATAAACTATTAAAAAAAAATAATGGATACTTTATTAACCCTTACTCCTTTAAAGATTTTGGTGGATCAGACTCTTTTTTTATATCTGTATTACAGAGAAATATTTAACTCATGACACAAATTATTCACGATAATACTATTCCTATTATTTTAGCACCTTCTATTCTTGGTGGCTCTTTCTCAAATATGGAAAGAATTATTAAAGATTTTGATCAATCAGATGCGGAATATATTCATCTCGATGTTATGGACGGAGATTTTGTTCCAAATTTAACTTTTGGGCCAAAATTTATTGCAGATATAAGAAAATATACCAAAAAAACTTTTGATGTTCACCTAATGATTAACAGAGTTGATAAGTTTCTACAGGATTATGTTGATGCTGGATCTGATATTATAACTTTTCACATAGAAGTGAATGAAGATATAGAAAGTAACTTAAAATACATAAAATCAAAAAATTTAAAATCTGGCTTGGCAATTAAACCTAATACCGATTGGCGAAAGATTATTCCCTTTATAAGTTTAGTAGATCAAATTCTTGTAATGACTGTTGAGCCTGGTTTTGGAGGACAATCATTTATGAAAGATCAATTAATTAAAGTTCAAGAAATTAAAAATTTTTCAAAAGAAAAAAATATTATACTTGATGTAGGTGTTGACGGTGGGGTAGACGGTACTACAGGACCCATATGTATCAAGGCTGGAGCAAATATTTTAATTGCCGGATCTTATCTTTTTAAACAAGAAAATTTAGTAAACTCCATCAACGAATTAAATAAAAATTTCAATAATGTTTAAATATAAAAATGTACTTATCAGCGTTTATGATAAAAAGAATCTTGACCATTTAGCCCATTTCTTATTTAAAAAAAAATTTACTATTTATTCTACTGGTGGAACATCTGAATATTTAAAAAAAATTGGCGTACCTTTTAAAGAAATTTCTCAATATACAAAACAAATGGAAATATTAGATGGAAGAGTTAAGACGCTTCATCCTAAAATATTTGGGGGTTTACTAGCAGAAGAAACATCCGCACATCAAAAAGAATTAAAAAAAAATCAAATGATTAATTTCGATTTACTAATTGTAAATTTATATCCTTTTGAAGAAACACTCAAAAAAACTAAAGATCAAAGAAAAATTATTGAAATGATTGATATAGGAGGACATAGTCTTATTAGAGCCTCAGTCAAAAATTATCATAAGACTTTGACGCTTATTGATCCCAGTGATTATTTGAAATTTGAAAAATCATATAACTCTATAATAAAATCTAGTAAAGCATTCGCCATAAAAGCATTAGAACATACCAACCAATATGACCAAAATATTATTAGTTGGTTTAAAAAAACTCCAAAAGAAAAAAAACCAAATTTATTTAATTTACGTTATGGTGAAAATCCACATCAAAAAGCATATGCTAAGATTCAACAAGATAGTTTTAAGCAGATAAGTGGGGAGAAAGAACTTAGTTATAATAACTTACTCGACCTTGATGCGGGCATAAATATTATTTTCAATGCGCCTAAAACAAGTAGAAATATTGTAACCATTGTTAAGCACTGCATACCTTGCGGAGCAGCTATTCATAGAAATCAAACAAATGCTTTTGAATTAGCTTTGTCAAGTGATCCTATAAGCGCTTTTGGGGGCATTGTAGTTCTTAACAAAAAAGTAGAAGAAAAAGTAGCTAAAATAATTGTTAAAGGATTTTATGAAGTCATAGCTTCTACAAATTTTACTAAAAAAGCACTACAAATACTCTCAACGAAAAAAAATCTAAGAGTTTTAGAAGTAAATAATAAACATTCACAATCAGAGACTAGGTCAATATTTGCGGGCACACTCCATCAAAATAAGGATTTATCACCAATACGAATTACAAAAGTTAATGGCCCAAATATTAATAAAGATTTAGAGGTTAAATTTTTTACACATGTATCAAAGTTTATAAAATCAAATGCTATAGCTATTTTTGATGATAAAAGATTACTATCTCAGTGTGGCGGACAAACTTCTAGGATAGAAGCTTTAAGTAATGCAGTAAGAAAACTTAAACGGCTCCATAGATCAAGCCTAAAGAAACAAATGTATTTAATTTCTGATGCTTTTTTTCCATTTGAAGACTCTTTAGAATTTATTTTAAAGACTAAGCTCCAAATGAAAGTACTTGTACCAATGGGATCTATAAATGACAAAAAAATAATTTCTTTTGCAAAAAAAAATAAAATTTCTTTATATGAAATAAACCATAGACATTTTAAACATTAATGGAACTTATTAAAAACAGTCCTTCAAAAAAGAATTATCTTTTAATGTCTCGATACCAAAATGTTAAAGTAACAAAAAAAGTATCAACAGAAATTACAGATAATTTTTTCAAAAAATTTCCCGAAGAAAAAAGAGGACGAAAATCATTTAAATCTAAAGAAAAAGAAATAATGACCTTGATGGCTTATGATGAGTTGATAAAAAAGGCTATTTCAGTTAAATGTGACTGTATTGGGAATATTAAGGAAGTTCTTAAAAATGAAAAATTAGAAGTGACAGCTTCTTTTTATAAAAAAAATTAATATGAATCAACCTCTCCCTCTCTTTGTTGACTTAGATGGCACCCTAATAAAAGAAGATATTGGTCAACTAAGCTTAAAAGATCAAATCAAAAAAAATTTTTTCATTTGTTTTGTTGTAATTTTTAAGTTTATTTTTTTTGGTAAGCCAAATGTTAAGCTCTATGTATCAAAAAATTATCTAATAAATTTTCATAAAATACACTTTAATCAAGCATGCTTGGACTTTATTAATAGTGCCAAAGTACTGGGTAGAAAAATATATTTGATTTCTGGATCTCATCAATTATTAATTAACCAATTTGAAAGTAAACTTGACATTTTTGATGGGCATTTTGGAACTTCAGAGAATTATAATATGATAGGACTAAATAAAGTAAAGTTTATAAATGAATTTCTTAAGATTTCAAAATTTGACTATATAGGTAATAGCCATCAAGATTTAGATGTTTGGGAAAATTCTGAAAATATAATTTATACAAATGTGGATGAATCACTATTAACTAAAATTCAAAACTTTAAGCAAAATAAAATTTTTATTAAAGCTCACTTTATTAAAAAATAATTTTAGAAATTCTTCGAAATAATATATATTTGTATCTATTATGAGTGACAATAAAATTGGTATTAATCTTCTATTTAGCACTCCTATTTGGTCTACTATTTTAAATAATCATGAAAATCTTAATAACGGCCTATGGGATTATATTCAAAATTTAAAACTAAAAGATCCAAAAGGATCTCAAAGATCAAATATACAAGGTTGGCATTCACCAGATTTTGACTTAAAGGATGAGCATCCGATGCTTTTCACAAAAGCAATTACGCCCTGTATTAATAAAGCTGTTGAAAATATGGCTTGGAATAAAAAAGATAAAGTTAGAATTACTTCAATGTGGTCAATTATAAATCCAAACGGGGCAGCTAATCATATTCATACTCATCCAAATAATTTATTAAGTGCTGCATACTACGTCAAAGCGCCAGAAAATTGTGGCAAAATATGTTTCTATGACCCGAGACCTTCTTCAAAAATTAGATATGCAATTAATGAGAAAACAAATGAACTAAATACAACAAATTTTGGAGTAACACCAAAGGAAGGCCTTTTAGTATTATTTCCTAGTTATTTAGAACACTCAGTAGAAAGCAACACTAGTGATCAAGATAGGATAGTTATAAGTTTTAATGTAAACTTATTTAACAATGAACTTTATTAGTCTTTATAGTTATTTCTTAAAATATCATAACTATAGAAAAAAACTTTTTCACAAATTGTTTATGTATTAAAAACTTTTATAAATATGATAATCAAAACCTTTAAAACAAAGGAATTAACTCCAAATAATATACGACAAATTTGTAAAATTAAAAGTACACACTGGAAATACAGTATTAAATCTCAATTAGAGTTTTTTAAAAACATATATAAGCCTAATGATATTCATATCTGTGTAATATTTTTAGATAAAATCGTTGCATATAACTGTTTGAGAAAACGTAATATAATTATTTCAAATAGATCATATAAGTATTTATTATTTGATGCGCTGATTGTTTCAAAAAAATTTAGAGGAAAAGGTTTAAGCAAATTATTAATGATTTTCAATAATATTTATATAAATAAAATGAATTTAGTTGGCTTTCTTTTATGCGAAAAAAAATTATTAAAATTTTATATGAAATATGGATGGTCGAGTATTAATTTAAGCAAAATAATCATTAAAGATATTTCAAGATCAAAATCTGCAATGATGTGTAATAAAATAGCTATAAAAGGTATTGATAAAAATTTAAATAATGGAAAAATAATAATTGATTTAAAATGATAATTTCAAAACATAACTTAAATAAAAAAGTACTAATTATTGCTGAAATTGGAAATAATCATGAAGGTAATTTTTTGTTGGCTAAAAAAATGATTAATGCAGCAGCTATAGCAGGAGCTGATGCGGTCAAATTTCAAACTTTCATTGCTAAAAACTACGTTTCAGAAATCGCTAATCCTGAAAGATTTAAAATACTTAATAGGTTTCAATTAACAATCGAACAGTTCAAAATACTTAAATTATACTCTAATCAATTAGGTCTTATATTTATATCTACACCCCTTGATATTGATAGCGCCAAAAGTTTAAAACCATTAGTAGCGGCTTATAAAATTGCTTCTGGAGATATGAATTTTCTTCCGATGATAAAAATAATTGCTAAGACTAATAAACCAATAATTTTATCTACAGGAGTTTCCGGCCTCTTTGATATAAAGCAAACACTTAATTTTATAAAAAAATATAGGTCATTAGATAAAATTATTTTACTCCATTGCGTTTCTTCATATCCCACTTTGCCAACACAGGCAAATTTAAGCAATATTAATTCTTTAAAAAAACTTACTAAAATAGTTGGTTATTCTGATCACACAATTGGTATTGACGCTTCTATTTGTGCAGTAACAATGGGAGCTAGAGTTATTGAGAAACATTTTACTATTGATAATAATTATTCTGATTTTAGAGATCATAAATTATCTTCTAATCCAATTGATTTCGCTAAACTTGTTGAAAAAATTAGAAAATTTGAAATATTAATTGAAAATAAAAGTTTTAATTCGCTACCTAAAAAGATATCTAATCTTATAAAAAGATCTATTGCAATAAATCAAAATCTCCCAAAAGGAACAATTCTAAAAAAAGAACATTTGACTTGGATTAGGCCGGGAAATGGATTGTTGCCAGGTGTCGAATTAAAATTGATTGGAAAGAAGTTAAAAGTTAATCTTTCTAGTGGAACTCAATTAAAAATGATACATTTTCTTAGGAAATAACCTTATTTAGTAATCAAATTAAGAAAATAGGAAATAATTAAATGTGTGGTATTGCAGGATGTATTACAACTGAACCACTAGATACAATTGCTATCAAGCATACCTTAGCTTTAATGAGCAATAGAGGTCCCGATCATTCCCATTATTTAGAATTTAAATTTAGAAATAAGTATATTTATTTGCTTCATTCTAGATTAAGCATCATTGATTTAGATGCTAGATCAAATCAGCCATTTACAGTAGGAGATTATAATTTAATATTTAATGGTGAAATTTATAATTATCTTGAATTAAAAAAAAAATTAATTCAAAAAGGCTACACCTTCATAACTTCATCAGATACCGAAATATTAATTAATGCATTCATTGAATATGGCGATGAAGTTGAAAAATATTTAGAAGGTATGTGGGCTTTTGCTATATGGAATAATAAATCAAAATTACTCTATATATCTAGAGACAGATTTGGAGAAAAGCCACTATACTATATGAAAAGTGATGAATTTTTTTATTTTGGTTCTGAAATTAAATATATAAAAAGTTTATCAAAAAAAAAACTAGAAATTAATTATGAAACATTAAAAAGGTATTTAGTTTATGGATATAGGTCGATATATAAAAAAAATGAAACTTATTATAAAAATGTACACCAATTAAAAAGTGGAAGCTTTTTGAAAATTGATCATCAATTACAGATAAATCAGGAAAAGTATTGGACCCTAAATAATTTAGAAATTAAATTATCAGAAAGTGAAGCAGTAGAAGGAGCAAAAGAATGTCTTTTAGGAAGTCTGGAAAAAAGACTTAGATCAGATGTTCCTATAGCTTTTAATTTATCTGGAGGTATAGACTCTTCTACTTTAGTTGTTCTTGCAAAAAAATATTTTAATATTGAAATTAATAGTTACTCAATTATAGATGATGACCCAAGATATAATGAAAGTGAGAATATAAATCAAACTGTTAGATTAACTGAATCAAATCACACTAATATTAATCTTAAAGATAAATTTAGTTATGAAAAACTTAAAAAACTTATCAACTATCATGATCAGCCATTATGTACTATAAATTTTTATGCGCATGCTTTGTTACAAGAAAAAATTAGTGAAGACGGTTATAAAGTTTCAATATCAGGCACAGGAGCAGATGAAATTTTCACAGGTTACTATGATCATCACTTATATTTCCTTCACTCTATTAAAGATAATAATAAGTATCAAAACTACTTGAATTCATGGAATTCAAAAGTAAAGAATATAATTAATAACCCTCTTTTAAGAGACCCGGAATTATTTGAAAGAAAAGGTGAAGATTTTAGAGGCTATCTATACAGCGACTCTATTTATTTTCAATCCATGCTAATAGACGCTAATTATTCAGAGAATTTTGTTGATATAAGCTATAATAATAAATCTCTTTTGAGAAATAGGATGATGAACGAATTATTCAATGAAGTTGTACCAATTTTGATGGAAAATGAAGATTTAAATTCTATGTATTACTCTATTGAGAATAGAAGTCCTTATTTGGATACAAACTTATTGCAGTTTGTTAATTCTATTCCACAAGAATATTTAATGGATGATGGTTATGCTAAAAAAATTTTAAGAGATATAACAGAGGGTTTATTGGACGATCAGGTCAGATTAGATAGGAATAAAAGAGGTTTTAACGCCTCAATAAATTCAATTTTAGATTTATCAGATAAGAAAACTATAAATGAATTAGTATCAGATAGCCCTATTTTTGATATTGTAAATAAAGAAAAATTTATAAGTTACTTAACTACGGCAGATTTTTATTCAAATGAGAATAAAAAATTTTTATTCTCATTTATTAATGCTAAATTGTTTTTAGAAAATAATTTATGATATTTTGTAACTCTTGTGTGCTTCCCAATACTAGACCTAACCTGGTGTTAAATAAATCCGGTATCTGCAATGCCTGTCTAGAAGTAGAAAATAAAAAAAAAATAAATTGGAAAGAAAGAAAAAAACTCTTAAAAAATATTATCGACCATAGCAAAAAAAAAAGTAAGGGTTATGATTGTATAATTCCTGTAAGCGGAGGAAAAGATAGTACCTGGCAAGTCTTAAAAATATTAAAATTAGGACTAAATCCTTTAGCTATAACCTGGAAAACACCAGCCAGAACAAAGATTGGTCAAGAAAATTTAAATAATTTAATTAAATTAGGTGTTGACCATATTGACTACCAAGTAAATCCAAAGGTAGAATCTAAGTTTATGCTAGAAACTTTTAAGAAAAAAGGTTCAACGGCTATCCCTATGCATCTAGCATTATTTAATATACCTATAAATTTAGCAGTTAAATTTGAAATACCTTTAATTGTATGGGGTGAAAATTCAGCGCAAGAATATGGAGGCGACACTAAATCAGTTAATGACTTTGTATTAAGTAAAAACTGGTTTGAAAAATACGGTGTAACAAATGGGACTAAAGCAGAGAATTGGATATCTAAAAATATTAACAAAAAAAATTTAACCCCCTATCTTAATAACAACTGGAATTTAATGAAAAAAAATAAAATTATGTCAATATTTCTTGGTCATTTTATTAAATGGGATACAAAAATTACATATGAAATGTCAAAAAAATATGGTTTTAAAGAAAGAAAAGAAGGTCCTAAAGTTGGTTATTACAATTATGCAGATATAGATTGTGATTTTATTTCCATTCATCATTGGTTAAAGTGGTATAAATTTGGTTTTAACAGAATTATGGATAACCTTTCAGTAGAAATTAGAAATAAAAGAATTACTAGAGATAAAGCAATCAAGATAATAAAAAAGGCTGGAGACCAAACACCACACGAAGATATTATTAAATTTTGCAAATTTGTTAATATTGACACCAAGTTATTTTTTAAGATTGCTGAAACACATAGAAATAGAAATATTTGGAAAAAAACTGATAGAAAATGGATTTTAAAAGATTTTATTGTGAATGATTATTTCAAGTGACAAATATTTATAAAAAAGATAATAGAAAATTTAAAGTTGGGATTAATAATGAAATATTAATTACAGATATTGGTAGCATAGAATTAAATAGCAACGAATTAATAACATTAATTTCAAAAGAAGGAATGGAACACGAACTTTGTAAAAAAGATTTTGGTTATTATTTAACTCAATCTATTAACAAAAGAGTAATTAACAAAGGTTACAAAGTTGCAATTACTAAAAATAAAGATAATTTGTTTTTTATAATGCTAGTTGAAATCAGTAAAATTAAATTATTTGAAAAATACCTCACTGATGAAAAGAACACTTTAGTTTGCTGGTTGCCTAATAAGTCAATGACAGACTAATAATTAAAATGAAATATAAGCTATATAAAGAAGCCTCTGAAATTGTATCAAACTCAATTCATATTATTGGAGCTACGAGAAGTGGTACAACATTATTTGAGCAACTTATTTCTTCTTTAAAGAACGTAGAATGTTATGATGAACCTGCTTTGCTTAGGGTGCTCCTCCCTTTAATAGGTAGTATACCTAAGAAAGAGTTCCAAATATTATTTGAAGCATATTTATTTGAGGAAAGAATGATGTACTCAATTCCAGGTAGAAATATTAATTTAAATAAATTTGATATGTCTTCGATTTATAACTCAAAAGATAAAAAGGAAATTGAAAGTAGATTAAGTAAATCTTACAGAAGACTAGAAATTTTTCCAAAAGCAATTAAAAGTAGCATTGCATTTAAACAAGTTGAAATAAGTCAATATTTAAGAGAATTTATTGATTATTATCCGATGATGAGGACTATACTTCTCATAAGAAGTCCTGAAGGGGTTATCAATTCGATCAATCAAAAAAAATGGTTTAGCGATGAACAACTATTTAATAATTCTGGTAAATGGTTTTTTAAAAGAGGTACTAATTGGAATATTCCTGATTGGCTAGAAAATAACGAAAGAAAAAAATTTCTTAAGATGAATGAAACTGATAGAGCATTATTCTATTATCAGAGTGAATATAAAAATTTTATTAAGTGTTTAAAATTAAAAAAATTTAAACCATTAATTATCGACTATGATGATTTTACCAAGAATCCTGACCTTATTTTCTCGTCAACCACAAAGTCAATTAAAGAAAATTATGGGAAATTGACTAATAAAATCTTGAGATCAATAAGAATAAATTCATCATCTCAAAAAAATTTAATCGACTTTGACAAAAAATTATTAGAAAATTGCAAAAAATTGTATGAAATCTGTTACTCTTCAATAATTTAAATATAATTATATTATGAAAATTAAAAAAAAGTTACTTCTACCAATTGAAATTACAACTCGTGAACTTGATTCAAGACTATTAATAGCTCTAAGGGTTTTGCAAGTAAATCCTGATTGGGAGATTATATTTGGACATACTAATAAAGTTGGTAATTATTGGAGAAATAAAAAAAATAGTCATCCTTTTATTTTTGTATCTAAAGGTACTCATTATTCAAAATTATTTTATATGAATTTAATTAAAAAAGGTGGTTTTTATTTTCTTCTTGATGAAGAAGGTGCAATTTTTTCAGACTATGTTGTTAAAGTTTTTCCAAGAGGAGGTACTAATAATGATCTAATTAAATATATGTCTAAAATTTTTTTTTGGGGAAATCATGTAAAAAAACAATACAAAAAAAATCATAGCCTTTATCTATCAGATCATAAAATTGAAGTTACTGGTAATCCTAGATTTGATTTATGTAAAGAAGAGTATGAAATTTTTCATAGCACTATTTCAAAGCATTCTTATAAAAAGAAGAATTTTATAATGATTGATACCGCTTTTGGCGGTTGTAATAATATAATAGATGTGGAATCACAGCATCACCATTGGAAAAATCTAAAATATGAAAAAAATAGAGGGGAGGTCAGAGGGAATGAATGGAGAGATAAAAATAAGCCCCTATATGAATATCAAAAAGTACTATTTCCAAAATTTATTGAAGGAATAAAACACTTATGTTTAAATTTTCCAGATATTGAATTTCTATTGAGACCACATCCGGTTGAAAAGGTAGAAACACATATTGAATATTTTAAAGATATTAAAAATATTAAGATCTCTAACATTGGTACAGCAGTTGAGAAATTTCGTTATGCAAAGATGCTTATTCACAATGGATGCTCAACATCAGTTGAGGCCACATTTAGCAATGTGCCTTCTTTATGTTTTTTGCCTTTTTATGATGAAGAGAAAGTTCAATCTTTACCCAGGGATATTAGTATCATTGTCTTCAATAAAGAAGATTTGATACTGCAGGTAAAAAAAATATTTAATAATAATTTACCAGAAAATCATATTGCTACAAAAAAAAAATATTTAAAAGATTATATAGATAATATCTATTACGATTCATCAAAAAAAATTGCTAACATTATTAATAATTTTGACCTAACCCAAAAAATTAAATTAGATTATGATTTCACATTAAGATCTCTAGTTCATATTCTATTTCCTAATTTTCTAATGAAATTTTTAAGGATAATTAGATATCAACTAATTCCTTTTTTTATAAATAAAGATGTTTCAAATTCCTTTCAAAAAAGAGATGATATTAAGTTTAAAGGATTAAGTATTGAGGATATTAATATTAAGGTCAATGCTCTTAGGGACACAGATCCAGGATTGCCTAACCCTCAGATTAAAGTGATGGACCATCAATTATATAAACTATATATAAAGTAAATAATGAAAAAAATAAATTTTGCAAAATTAAATATCATAAAAGATGATCTAAAAACTGTTAACAAAGTCTTAATGAGTGGTTGGTTGGCTCATGGAGAATATAGTGAAAAATTCGAGAAAGAAATTTGCAAATTTACTAAATCGAAATATGCCGTCACAGTATCAAGTTGTACTGCTGGACTGCATCTAACTTTTTTATCGATGAATTTAAAATTAGGTGATGAAGTTATAGTCACCGCGATGACTCACACAGCTACAGCACATTCTGTGGAATATACGGGCGCAAAAGCAGTATTTTGTGATATTAACTATAAAACTGGTAATATTTGTCCAAAAGATTTTGAAAAAAAGATCACATCTAAAACAAAAGCTGTTGCTATTGTTCATATGGCCGGCTTAGCAGTAGAACTAGATGCAATTATGAAAATTTGTAAAAGGAAAAATATTAAGATTGTCGAAGACTGCGCCCACTCTCTTGGTACTATCTATAAAAATAAACATATTATCTACAGTTTTAGATACTAATCCGTCTTTA
>CAYZPP010000011.1:0-13072 GCA_964480315.1 uncultured Alphaproteobacteria bacterium
TTAACTTAAAAGTACCAATTGGGATATTATTTTCTATGGCTCTCATAAGTTCAATAGATTCAATTTTTTCTAAATTACCTTGTTTTAATTTTGAAAATTTAAGTAAAGATTTTTTTTTAAAGCTAATAATTGATAAATGTTTTTTGAATTTAAAATTATTATCTTTAAATGGATAAGGACTCTCTGATCTAGAAAAATATATTACTTTATTATTATTATCAGAAACTATTTTAACAATATTTTTATCCTTACCATTGTTCATATTTAAAAAAGGTACAACAATATCAAATTGCTCATTCTGTAAGTGCCAATCAATTAAATAATCAATGTGTTTAGGATCTACCAGTGGTTCATCCCCCTGAATGTCTATATAGAAATCAGAATGAACATTATTAGCTATCTCAGCTATTCTTTCTGTTCCATTTTTATGATTAGAATTTGTTAATAATGAAATACCACCAAATTTTTTAACTATAGATGATATTTTTAAACTATCTGTACAAACAATAACCTTATTTAGTTTTTTTGACATCATTGCTCTTTTCATAGTATGAATTATAATCGGTATACCTTCAATTTCTAATAAAGCCTTACGCTTTAGTCTAGATGAATTTAATCTGACTGGTATAAGTCCAATAATTTTTTTCAAGATAATCCCCTAACAAATATATAATTTATAGTTTTATAATTAGAAAATTCTTCCTTTGAATCAAAAATCAAATTAAATTTTTTAAAATAATTAATTAAAAAATTAATATCTTGCAGAGGGTCATCAATCTCAATTAAAATACTAGTAATATCATGTAAATACTTTTCTAGACCATTAAGTACAAGCATTTCATTACCATCGACATCAATTTTAATGTAATCAGGTTTAGACAAATTTAAGTTATCTATTATATGATCGCCCTTAAAACCAGAAACTAGATAACTATAGCTATTTTTGATATTTTTTTTTGTATCAAGAAAATTAGAGTTTGCGCCACCATGCCTGGTGTCTCCTAATAAAAAATTTCCAACAATATTATTATTAGAGAGCGGAAAAGGTAATATAATTATTTGATTACTTAAATAGTTAATATTTATATTGTCGGATAATAAATTGAGATTAAAAAAAGAAGGTTCACAAGCTATTACCTTAAGTGATTTATGTTTTTTTTTTGCATATATTGAATAAATTCCAATATTAGCTCCTATATCCCAAAAGCATGAATTATCTTTAAATTTATCTATCCATTTAAGAGTTAAGGGTTCTTTAGTTGAAAATGACTTGGCTCTATAAAGACTTAAATCATTAATAATCTTAAAAGTAACAGATATATCATTGTGAATTACTGTTTTCATAAAAGATTTAAAAATTTTAAAAAAAAAAAATTCGTAAGTTTTATTTATTCTAAATAATATTGATTTTATGATTTTACTACCCATGAAAAATGTCAAAGTAAGTATTATATTCTTTAAATATGATCGGTCTACAAAATATCACTTTTGATTTAATTTTAATATAAGACACGTTAAAAGATGAATTTATGTTCATTTTTAAAGTCATTAATGACTTTAATTTGAAAGAAAATTTCTCTATAAAATTATTATTACTATCATACGTGTAAATTTTAAATATAATTGATTTGTTCATAGAATTATTAAAAATAAGTGAAAAGGTATTTACATCTAAAAATGTTAATTGTGGGATATATTCATTTGCCAGAAAGGAATATGCGGTCAAAGAAATAATTTTATTATCATCACTTAAATATGCAGCATTGTGATTACCGTGCATATAATTCCAAATTTTTTTATCGCGTCGATAACCTACATAGCCTCTTTCTGAAATAAATGTTTTTAAATTAATTAAACTTTCTATATTTTTAGGACGATGAAATACATAAAAAGAACCAAAGCCAATTATATTGAAGTTACTAAAATTTATTTTTTTTATTTGAAGATTTTTTAGTAGTGTTTCATAAATTTTTATCAATGAACCCTTATTATCAAATATGTAAAATATAACACTATCGTCTTGCTTCAAATCTGGTAAAATATGCGAACTAATATTCATTAACGAAAATTCGGTTTCAAATGGATCAAGATTGATCCAATAAAAAAAATCACTTATAGGAGATCCGTAAGTAACAGGTTTTAAATAAATATTAGGTCTAAAATTAACAAAGTTTCTAAATTTATATGAAAAATTACTAGATATTATTTTTCTAAAAAAATATTTAAGCATTATTTAAACCAAAATTTTTTTTTGTTTTTTTGAATTTGCAATCTATTTCCAGAATAAACATATTCCACAGGTGGGTGAGTATGCTCCAATGATAAGTATTTATTATCTTCAGATTTTGTGAAGTAAAGTGGGATGCCTCCATGATTATTGCTTTTAAATATCAATAATTCATGTCCTCTTGAAATATCAGTAATTTCATGACAGTTAATTGTATTGGTATAACAATCTAATTTTTTAATAAGGACTTTATTTCGGTCAAAAACTTCAACAATAAATTTTTCTTTAACTGGATTTTTAAATAAATTAACTAAATAAAAAAAATTTTGTGTTTTATCAATATTTTGAATCATTGGAGAACAACTAACTAAAGAAATTTTATTATGCAAAAAATGTGAAGGTATTTCACCTTGATAAGAAGAAGATGTATTTGTGCTTCTTATAGCAATATTAGATCTCCAAGTAGGCTGAGAAAGCATATAATCATCAATGTCAAAAATTGTGTTTTCTTTTTTTATTAAAGCTATAAAAAAAGAATTATTTCCTAATTTATTAATTATATCTATTGAATTAATTGTAATATTTTTATTAGGTTCTAAAAATCCATAATCATAAAAGTTCCATTTGTTATTTTCAGAATAGAATACCCTAATTAATCTATTTTCTAATTTATTATTATAAAATCTTTTCATAGGGGGATTATTAAATAAATCTATAGTACTATAGAGATTAGTATCGATGTGTTTTAAAAAATAAAAAAAATTCATCAGCAAATTAAATTAAAACTTTTTCTGATAAAGCTTAAACTCTCAGTTCCATGGTGGAAGAGTAAATCGATTATTGACATGTTTGGATAGAAATTGCCTTCAACTTTATATTTAAAGCCATTATATTCTATAAATTTTACTTTAATATCTTCGAAAATATCAGTTTTTTCCATATATTCTCTTGAGCCTAATGGAGTAATATAATGTATATAGTTTTTTATATTAATAATATTCTTAATGAGAATTTCTTTATTGCCTTCAGCTTTCAAATTAGAAGCAAAGTCTAAATTAATATTTATATCTAAATATTTACAAATTGATTTTATTAAATCTAAATTTAAATCAATTAATAACTCATGTTTTCTTTCATAGCAATCATTCAATAAAAATAGTATTTCATTATAAAATTTTTGATTCTTATATCGTTGTGAAATTGTATTTAAGTGTTTTTTTTTAAAATTGAGAGTATAATCAATAGTCACTTGATTTATTTTTTGATTGAATTTATTTTTAGAATTTACAGGAATAGTTATCCAATGCTCTTTAAGATTCAAATTAAATTTATTTCTTTGCTGCCATGATCTTTTGTCAAATTGTACATTATCTAAGATTACAAATGATTCGGCTCTATCAATTAAATAAAAATATCCTAACCAAGGTAAAAAGTGAGGCTGCATGATTGCAACATAATTTTCATTCATAATTAATTATTAGATATAAAAAATAAAAATCAATATGCTTAAATATTAGATCCAATTGCATAACCTATTCCTTCATAACCATAATTATTTCCATTATAAAACATATGATATTGATTATTAAATTTAATTACTGAAGCATATTCCATCATAATATTATCAAATTTATGATTTGATTTTTTAAAGTTAATTTTGTCATCGTGCCTAGTCCAATCAAAACCGTTATTTGACTCGGCGTATCCAATTCTATATGCATTTCCCTTATAAGAAAAAAACATTTTCCATATATTATTTTCATGGAAAACGTACGGCCTAGCTAAAGCATTTTCTTTATCATTTTGAAAATTAATACATACACTATTTTTATGATTCCAATATTTTCCATCGTTTGACTCAGCAACTTTAATATTATATCTGGGTAAATCTTTATTAATCCATTCTATCCCAGATACATAATACATCATAAAACCTTTACTATTTGGATTTTTAATGACCCAAGGAGCAGTATTTATATACGGATTAAATTTATTTCTCTCAATAATTGGTGCCTCTGACCATCTGTGAAATGTTTTACCCTTATCATTGCTAATTGCCAAACCGCCAAAAATATTCATTCTTGTTGTAGAACCTGGATTCCAACCGATATAATATAAAGCCAACTCATTAGAATTAATTTGAATCAAACAGGATGGTGTTACACCATTGTCATCAAAAGTGCCTAATTTCCCAGGACTTAAAATAGGCTTTAGATCTCTTTTAATTATTTTAAAATCTTTATTTAGGTCAATAGTAGCAGAAGTTATATATGATTGATTAATTTTATTACGACCAGAGTATAATATTTTATAAATTCCTTTTTCAATTTTATATGGGGTTGGAATCATTGCATGAGTTTTAGAAAAAAAACAATTTTTTAATGGCTTGATAATAATTCCTTTTTTTTGCCAAATAATGTTATTCATTACAATTTTTTTTTGAGCATCTTTGCAATTTTATTTTTTGAGTCTATAACTTCCGAGGCTCTTTCAATCACAATTGATCCTGATTTAATATTACTCATAACCTTTGAAGACATGCCTATTAGACAATCATCACCAATTTTAACAAAATCTTTAACTGTAGAGTTTACACCAAAAAAACATCTTTCTCCTATCTCAACATGACCAGAAATGACGACATGAGAAGATAAATAAGTATGTGATCCTACTTTTGTACTATGACCTAAATGATTGCCTGCCCACATGATTACATTATTACCAATTGTAACATTATCCTGTATTACCTGATTTTCTTGTATAAAACAATTTTCACCAAATTTTACATTTATTCCACAAATAATTTTATCAGAAATATATGAAGCAAATTTATAATTTAAATTCTTAAAGATATTAAACTTATTGAATCTAATCTGATTGAGCTCCTTATAAGATAAGGCTATATGAATATAATATATATCTGAACTATAATTTTTTTTTAAGTTCGAAAATTTAATTAGAGGTTTTCCAAGAAAAGTATTTTGATCATGATAATCATCGTCAACGGCAAAACATTCAATATTATAATCGATTGAATTATTAAAATAATTAGAAGCTATTTCAGCAATATCACCATTACCATAAATAATTAGTTTTTTTTTCATTTTATTGATTTATTTACATTAGTGGTATTATTGCAGAATATCTACCTTTGTTAAAATCAAGAGGTTGGTTTTTCTCAACATCAGTAACCTTATGAACTAAGTCATATTTAAATAAGGCTAATGAACCTTGTCTATGCTCATTATAGATATTGACTTCATTATTATCAATTTTAAACATTGTGGAACCTGATTTATAGTCAATATTTGGGTTACTAAGATTTAATATTAATCCTACTTTTTGAGGATTTAACTTATGCTGATGCCAGTCAAAGTATCCTCCACCAACAGGATAATGAATGATTTGTGGTCGTAAGCCAATTATTTTATCTGAAAAACCAAAATCGTAATCAGCACCAACAATTCTATTATAAAAGGATTTCATTTTTTTAAAAATGTCAAATGTAATTAAACCTAATTCATCGTCACTTCTTTGAAATGTAATACAATAACTATCAAAAGTATGTTTTGTAGTTGAATGAATGGGATTAATGTCTCTTCTTATGAAAGATTTTTTTGAATTTAATCTGTCATAATTATAATTTTCAATATTTTTATTTCTAAATAATTTAATTTTATTAAGCAAACTATTAGCATCAGCTTCACTTATAAAATTGCTTACAATACAGATATTATTATTTAAAACTAATTTTTCTATTTCTTTAAATTCGTTAACACTGTTCAAAGAGCTATAATCAAATAATTTAATTAAATTATTTTTCATTAGATAAAATATCTGACCACTTTAAAACATCATCTGAATTTAAATTTTTTGAATATTTCATGCCTAAAATAAAATCTAAATATTTAGAGTCAATACCTAATGGGGGAGATTTTAATACAATATTAGAGTTAGATACCTTATCTCCTTTTTTTACATTTTTGATAAGGTATAGGCTTTTATTTCTAGAAAATTTTCTTTCCTCAGGTAAAAAATTTTTAACACTTGAACCTAGAGCTAAATGAGCATTATTTAAATCTAGTACAAAATTAGATAATTCCTTGGGCTCTAATGCATAAAAATGATCTGGACCATTAGATTTTTTGTTAAGAGTGAAATGTTTTTCAAATACTTTAGCACCTAATCCTAAGGCCGCAATAGATGAAGTGTTGGATAAGGTATGATCGGAAAAACCAACTACATTATCAGGAAATACTTTTTGATATGTGTTAATAACATTTAAGTTCACATTTTTATAAGTTAAAGGATATAGAGAAGTGCAATGCATTATGACAATATTCGATTTTGAAATGGATTTTATTAAATTAATTGTATTAACAACATCTGATAAGTCAGACATCCCTGTGGATAAAAATATGGTTTTATTTGATGAAGCAATATTTATAATTAAGTCAAAGTTTGACATTTCAGAAGAACCAACTTTATAAGAAGAGATATTTATTTTCTTTAGCAATTTTAAACTAGTGGAGTCAAAAGCAGAACAACCAAATAAAATATTTTTTTTTTTACAATAATTTTTTAAATCTAAAAGCCAGTGTGAATTTAATTCAATTGACTTAAACAGTTTGTACATATCTGATTTACGATCAGGATATAAAGTTTCAGCATTAAATAATTGAAATTTAATCATTTGTGCATTAGAGCTGGATGCAACATCAATTAATTCTTTAGCTTTTTCAATGCTCTGATCATGATTAGAACCAGCTTCAGCAATTATAAAAGGTTTAGATTTAGGATTTAATAAAATATTGTCTAACTTATTCATGATTTTATAATTTTAAATATACGCGACATAGCTTTGTCATCAAGTAAATTATAAGAGTTAGTATAATTTTTATATCTAATATCAAAATTGAAAATTAATGAATTGAAAATTTTATTAAATTTAGATGATGAATAGGGATACTCAACAAAACTATTTGTATTAAGCAATGATAAATATTTGTTAAGAAAACTATCATTATAATGATCTTCAATAACAATAGATGGTGTTCTAGTGTAAATAGCTTCATATTTAGTTAATCCACTTGATGTAATAACTAAGTCACTCCAACTAAGATAAGGAAAAATTGATTTAACAAATTTAATATAGGTAATTGAATGAATTGTATGTTTTGTATTAATATTTACTGAAGAATTAAATTTACCCATAATAATCTTTATATTTAATTTATATTCATGAAAGTTTATGAGATTATTTAAAATTTTTTGAGCAATAGAGTTGTTAGATCCTCCAAAAGTAATAAGTATGTTCATAACATTTTTCTTAAGAGAGTGTTTTATATATTTAAAATTATTGTCAATAATAAAATATTTTAAACCTGAATAATAATTTTTTTTATTAGTAAATTTATAAATATAAGGAATGATATATTTAATATTATTTGAAACTGGGATTAATTTACTTAAAGAAGAATTATCAAAAGTATCAAGTATATAAAATTTAAATATTTTAATTTTTGATTTAATAAAATTTACTAATTTTTTTTTATTTATAAAATTATTATTTGTGACATCTATAAAAATTCTATCATTATCTTTAATTTCACTAACAAATGTAACATAATCAAAATTATTAGATGAAATATCTATGAGTCTATTACTAATGTTATTTATATTACAATAATTATGAAAAATTTTCATTCTGGTTTGATGGCCAGAGCCATAAATCTTACCAGCAATATATAAAATAATAATACTATTTAATTTTTTCATTTATATATTCAGCTATATTTGAGGAATTATAAGTATCGATATCATAGAAATGAGATGAGTTAATTAAATTAGTAGGATCAAAATAAATTGAAGGTTTATTAAGATGATCTGCAATTATTGCAGTAGAGGTATATGGAATTGAAATAATTAAATCTGAGATATTAATCAATTTATAAGGCGAAAATTCATAATGTATCAATTTAACAAATGGTAATAATTTAATTTTATTAATATATTTAATATATTCTTCATCAATGTCTGAATTAAATCTTTTTTCTTTGATGAGTAAAATTACTTTTTTATCTTTAATTAAATTAATAATATCGGAGTAAAATTTTATGCAATTATCATAATTGTAATAATCGTCAATACCGCTTAGACAATAATCTATGTAATTATGATAAGATAGTGGCTGTACATTGAAAAGTGATATAATTTTATGATCATTATAATCTATATTTATATAAGAAGAAGTATCAGAGAGAGATACTGGATGATTTATTATTGAAGATTTAATAACATTTTTGAATTTAGAAAAGTGATTTAATTGGCTTTGGTTCCAAAATATATAATTTGGCCATTTCATGGAGTAATATCCAACTGGCAAATTGTACTCATCCTTATTTTTATTAAATTTTAAATAATTTGTTGAATAAAAGTAAAAAAATAAATTAGAATTATATTTAGAATTGTATGTCCATAACGGCCTAGAAATATAATCACTGTTATTGCAAAAAATTTTATCAAATATTATATTATTTTCATTTGATAAGTTAAAAATTAAATTTTGCTTAAATAATATAGATTCAAACCAATTTCTATTAATTTTTTTAAAAATATTAAATAGGTTATGTAATAAATAATTAGTAATTTTAAAAAAATTATTTGATAATTTTGAATTAATGATGGGGTATTGAAG
This sequence comes from uncultured Alphaproteobacteria bacterium, assembly GCA_964480315.1. GTDB lineage: Bacteria > Pseudomonadota > Alphaproteobacteria > HIMB59 > HIMB59 > HIMB59. The sequence continues at coordinate 8,925 of CAYZPP010000011.1, forward strand.
GAATACAATTGAAATATTCTTATAAGTAATTTTTTTTTTATAGTTTAAATTTGAGTGAATAAATAAATATTGATTTTCTGATTTAGTGAAATGTTTTTTAATCCAATTAATTACATTAAAAGAACTACTATTAAAATTAAAATTACCACTTGATAGAGAATTAATAAATATTATTTGATCATACTTTAAAAAGTTTTGTTTTTTGTAATTAAATAAGAATTGAGATATTTTAAGTAAATTATAAATGTTTTTGAATAAAGTTTTATTTAGTATAACAATCCATAAAAGAGAACAAATGAATTTATTAGTTTTGAAATAGTTTCTATCTATAAAATCTACAATTTCTGGAGGTGCAGGGAAAAAAACTTTATTGCACAATCCGTAAGAGAATAATATAAATTTATTAAATTTATTATCTAATATGTAATTTAAAACAGTTGTTTTAAAAATACTTTCAGAGTCACTATATTCAAAATTACTTTGGGTTTTTGAATTAAAGTGATACTTAAAATTTTTTTCAAAATCATATTTCAAATCTTCAATTTTATATAACTGATTTGAAATCTTAAGTTTTTGATATCCTTTGATTTTATATTTTTTAAAAAAATTAAGCAAAATTATTTTTTTTTAATCCAATAGGATTTCTTGTTAAAATCATGTTTAAGAATTTTTCTTTTCAAAGGATCAAACCTTAGGAGTCTACCAATTACGCCTATTGGTATAATTAAAAGTATATATATTAATACTGTAATTAAGTAAGTTATTAACTTCATTAATCTAACTCAAACTTTTTAAAGTATTCGTTAGATAAATTAATTGTTTGAAGACTTTTATCTATTATACAATTTTCTAACACCAAATAGTCCATACCAGTATTTATAAAACATTGATAAGCATCATTTGGTGACTCTACAATTGGCTCCCCCCGGATATTAAAAGAAGTATTTATTACAACAGGACATGAAGAAATCTTATAAAATTCCTTAATGAGATTATAAAACCTCTCATTAATATTAGGATGAACTGTTTGAACTCTGGCACTTCCATCTACATGCGTAATCCCAGGAAGCGGCGATATATTATTCGCTATCATATCTTTCCAATTATCATGAGAATTAATACTTTTTTTATGCCCGATAACATCAGCCACTAAAAGCATATATGGTGATTTAGTTATCTTCCTATTATCATCTAGAATGAACCATTCTTCTAATTTATCATACATCACAGATGGTGCAAAAGGTCTAAAATTTTCTCTAAATTTTATTTTAAGATTAAGTTTTTCCTGCACTTTTTTATCTAGTGGATTAGCTAAAATGCTTCTATTACCTAAAGCTCTAGGACCATATTCCATTCTACCACTAAAACGGCCTATTATTTTATTGCTCTTGAGAATTTCTGCAATTTTTTTATTAAGATCAGACTCTGGCAACTCATCAAATACGATTTTATTATTTTTTAGAAATTTCTTGATAAATTTATTATTATATTCACTACCAAGTGTTGAGCCTGACTGATAATCAATTTTATTTTCTAACTTACTTTTTTCTTTTTTATATTTTTGATGCCAGATGTAATAAGCAGAACCTAAACTACCACCAGAATCACCAGAAGCAGGTTGTATCCATATGTCTTTGAATATATTCTGCCTTAATATTTTTGAATTAGCTACACAATTAAGAGCAACACCCCCCGCTAAACATAAATTACTTTTGTTAGTTAAATTTTTTACATGTTGGGTAATTTTTAATATTATACTTTCCGTTACTTTTTGTATCGAGGAAGCAATATTCATATAAAAAGGTGTGATATCATCTTCGGCTTTTCTTGGCTTTTGACCAAATAATTCATTAAATTTTTCATTAATCATATTTTCATTTAATGAGTAATCAAAGTAATCCATATTAATTTTAAATGAACCATCATCTTTTAAATCAATCAAATTATTAAATATTTTATTAACATAGTATGGCTCTCCATAAGGCGCTAAACCCATTAATTTATATTCACCAGAATTTACTTTAAACCCACAATAAAGAGTAAAAGCAGAATAAAGCAAACCTAGTGAATGAGGAAAATTTATTGTATCTAGCATTTCAATATGATTATTTTCACCTATACCAATAGCCAATGAACTCCACTCTCCAACACCATCCATAGAAATAATAGCAGAGTCAAGAAATGGAGATGGATAATATGCACTAGACATATGAGACATATGATGACTAGGCATAATAATTTCACCATTGTAATTAAGGTTATTTTTAATTTTATTCTTAATATTACTATTATTGGCTAACCAATGTGGCATTGATCTAAAATAAGAATTAAATCCAAATGGGAAGTGAGAAATATAAGAAGAAATAATACGAGAAAATTTCAATAATGGTTTTTCATAATACCCAACACAATCAATATCATTAATAGAGAGGTTAGCTTTGGTTAAACAATAGTTTATAGAATTAAAAGGGAAAGATTTATCATGCTTAATCCTAGTAAATCTTTCTTCTTCAACCGCAGCAATAATATTTCCATCAACTAACAAAGTAGCAGAACTATCATGATAAAAAGCAGAAATACCTAAAATATTCATTTAAAAATATTTTTACCGCTTATTTCAAATAATTGTGAGGTAATAACAGATGAATCTAATTTCATATCAAATTTTTTAAATAAAACCTCATTATCGTTAGTAAATTTTAAATTAATATCGAAAACTAATTCACATAATTCCTTAAGCTCTAATATAACATCCAGATGGTTTAAATTAAAATACTTATTAACACCATAAGAAATAATAATCGACTCATATATATTCTGCAAAGAGATAAAATCGAAAAACATGGAGGTTCTTGAATGGGTACCAAATCTAATTGACTCTCTTAAAAACCAAAGCATTGTATGCTTTCTTCTATTATGAAAAGTAGTTGGGGATGAACAAAAAGAAAAAAGAGATTTTTTAATTTTTTTAATTATTAACGGTAGAATTTCTATAAAATTAATATGATTAATATTAAGAGAGTTTTCATCAAAAGAAGTATCTAAATTTAGTGAATAGAAAATTTCTCTACGATTTAGATCAGAAAGAAATAAATCAGAATTGATATCCAATTTGTCAAAACAATGAGATTTATTAAGAGAAATAAATAAAGAACCAACTAATTGAATAAGAAAAAATTCTGGAAATTTACCAAAATAAAAATTTTTTAAATTAGTAAAATTAGAGATTAGAGATAAATCAACAAAAATAGGATGTTTAGAGAAACTATTAATTGAAGATAGAATATTTTCATTAATTTTATTATCAAACGTAAATTTGATATTGTTATCATCATCAAAAGACATATGAATTTTTTTAATTTCATCAAATAAAGAATTGGTGTCAACATTAGATGTTAAATTAAAAAAGTCATTAAAATTACTGTCATTACCATTACTGTAAGAAGGATTAAATAAGTGATTCTTTATTAATGCATGATGTTTTAAAACTGTAGAATCATCAGTCAGAAGATTTGAAATTTTATCAGCAAGAGAAATATGACCAATTTTATCCATATGGCAATGATCGTAATAATTTTTATTTATTATATCTTTAATATCTATCTTAAAAACATCATTAGAAGATTTTATGCTTAAAAGATAAGACCTAAAAGAATTTTTTATTCTGTAAGTATTTTTATCAAAATTATAAGATAATAGTAAATATTTATTATACAAAGTATTATCATTTTTAAGTAAATAAATTTGAGATAAATTATAATAAATAATTTCTTTCCTTATATTAACTTCTTCCGATAAATATAATAGTGTATTGATAGATTCATTAAAATCACCAGATAAAGCGGAAGAAATAGCATAGTTATTAGATAACATATGATAAAATTCAGTGTTATTATCATTCTTATGATTATTTTTTAAGATTTTTAAAAAAAAATCTTTACTTTTTGTAAAGTTTTGTTCTTCATAATATCTGAACGCTTGTTTTAAATCTTTATTATCAAATTGAAATTCTAATGGAAGTGAATCTGATAAATTAATATATTTATAAAATTGAAAGTTACCTTTTGCTAAACCAGGATGAAAATAAAAATTTGAATCCGGTATTAATAAAATTAATTTATAATTTTTTTTTAGACAATATGAAATTA
>CAYZPP010000012.1:0-12390 GCA_964480315.1 uncultured Alphaproteobacteria bacterium
ATGAAAAAAGTAAAATTTATAGCATTAGCAGGCTTTCTGCTTACAACTAGTTTGGCATTTGCCAATGCACCAAAATCAGTTACCAAAGTAAAGTTTGGCAATGACAGTACTTTATTTATTGGTGACAGTAAATCGGCAACATTATATGCCTATTACATTTCTGAAATCAAAAATTCGGCGGCACAAAAAACCTATAATTTTCACGATTTAAGCACACGGATTTCAAACTTCGCTAAGGTTGACGTGATGGATATTCTTATAAGGGACATGGCGATTCATCCCACTTCTAAAGAAGCTTACATCGCGTTCGATACCAAAACCAAAAAAGGTTATGTATCCCAAATTGTGATCATTAATCAAACGGGAAAAATACGTCAGTTTGATTTGATCAATAGTAAATACAGTAAAATACAATTAAACAATGCTCCGACCAGTGATTTAGTTTTTTGGGATAAAACACCAATGCGGTCCTTGACCTTTACTGACATCGATTATCACAAAGGCAAGGTATATATTTCTGGCATGTCCAATGCAGAGTTCTCCTCTTCTTTGAGAGTAGTAGATTATCCTTTCAACGGTGAAGTAAGTTCATCGTCAATAGAGATCTTCCATGCAGCTCATGGCCAAAATGAAACTAGAGCTCCAATTCAAACCTTGCAATTTGTAACCCTAAACAATGAGGATTATATTCTAGCGGCATACACATGTACACCCTTGGTGCTCATTCCCGTAAAAGAGTTAAAAAACAGAGCACATGTTGTAGGTAAAACTATTGCTGAAATGGGATTTGGAAACACTCCTGTGGATATCATAAAATTTAAATCGAAAGATTTTAACAACAAGCCTTATGAAGGAATTATCTTATCTAACAGAAATAGATCAGCGCAATTTGTCAATATTGTGGATTTAGAGGCAAGCGCAAAACAACCAAGTATTGGATATGCTGGAATTAAGGAAAATGTTGGAACTTCTAGAACCAATTTGCCTTTAACAGGAATACTCAAAATGAATGACCAAGATGGTTATCACATATTAGTATTACGAAGAAATGACGACACTGGGAGTCTTGAATTGCTCTCCTTTCCAAAAAACATGTATTTGCGTATTGACGAATTTATATCTGAATACGACCAACCAACTTATAAATACGCGGGACAACAGCTACAAATGAAGGAATCTCATAACATGATGATACGAGATTTGGGGCTTGACAAAAAGTTTCTTAAAAATTAATGATCAACAAAGTGAATAGATTCATTCCTTCAGTTTTTAAAATGATTATTGGTCTTGTGTGTTTGTTAAATACAATAAAGATAAATGCACAAGACCTCTACCCTAAAGTAGTTGCCATTTACCCCTCCACAGATTCAATTCCTGTTAATGTTACTAGGTTTTACATTGAGTTTTCAAAGCCCATGCAAGAAATGAATATTTTGAAACATGTTAAACTTACAAATAATAAGGGAGAGAATATTTCTGGTGTATTTTTTGAAAACCAATACGAGTTATGGGATAATGACCGTAAAAAAGTAACACTCCTTGTGGATCCCGGAAGAGTAAAAGAAGGATTATATGCACATAATAACTTGGGAAGAGCTTTTGATGAAGGTCTAAATTATACCTTAACGGTGGATAGTTTTCTACTCGATTTTGACAACCATAATTTAGTCGCCTCTTTTTCGAAATCTTTTGTTGCAACAAAAGAAGACAGCATTCCTCCACAAGTTGAATTATGGAAATACAGCATACCAAAGTGTAACACCAGGGAACCATTCATCATAAACTTTAATGACAAATTAGATCATATTTTAGCGAAATCTTTCCTAGCTGTAACTTTTAACAAGAAAAAAGTCGAGGGAAATATTGAATTAAACAACAATGAACAACAATGGGTTTTCACCCCTGATAAAGAATGGAAATCAGGTAATTACAAAATATTCATCAATAAAAGATTAGAGGACATTGCAACCAATTCTATGAATCAATTATTTGATCATAAGCCAGAGAATTTTAGAGTTACCTCTACTAAATATTTAACTATGAATTTCACTATTAAGTAGTATAACACATTGAATTAGTTAGTCTCCTTGAGTAGAGAGAGCAAAAAAACAAAAGCGACCAAAAGCATAGATTTCTCAAAGAACGCCGAACAGTAAAGAAACAATTCTAAACATTAATAAATATGACGAAGCAATTTAAACACACCAATTTTTGTCTATTGATAAAAAGATTAGTTCTTGTAATTTCACTCTTCAGCCCTTTTCTAGGATCAGCACAAACTGATCAAGTAAAGCAGAAAGATTCCTTACGTTTTGAGTATAAATTGAATGCCTCTTTAAGGTTACAGACGGGTAGAATAAACCAACTTCTAGTTCCTGCATCGCTGCATACAAAACTGTTCAATAAAACATTAGAGCTTTCCTTATTAGGAAATTACACGTACCAAAAACTATTTAACAATCAAATGCAAGATGAGAAATATGCTAGGGGTATATTATCTTTTTTCCCAAAAAATAACATTCGTCCTATGGTAGGGTTTATATACGAATCAAGCCGTTTGTATCAAATGAAATCAAGACATTCACCCGGTATAGGTTTCGGGTTAACTCTTAAAAATACAACAAACCACAAGTTAAAAATTAATGCCTTCGCTTCCTATGATCAAACAGAATTTGAGAACATCGAAGGATATGCAACGTTTCGTACTAATTTTATCGTCTTTGGCAAGCACGTATTGGTTAAGGATAAGCTGCAGTTCGATTATACCTTGTATTATTTTCAGTCAGTTCAAGACGGAACGAATTACACCTTCCGATTTGAGCCAAAATTACTATTCAAGTTGAATAAAATTCTTTCCTTTACCACAAATGCCAATTATAGGTATGAAAGTATAATTGACCCAACAAATAAGCGCAACAACTTATTCATGACCGTTGGTCTGCAAATAGGAAATATGAGATAGCCTCAAAATAATAAGGTAAAATCATTTGATAGTAAACCCTGTGCCACCAACCTAAAAACTGGAAAACAATGTTTGTCCGATGTGAGTTGTGAATCAAAGCATTACTTCTTTTGTGTTCAACAGCTTGTAAAATTGAAAAAAGAATCGGATGCTTAATGAGCTAAAACCTTTTTCGAAAATGTTTCTAATAAGGAACTACAATTAACATCAATAAATGTCCCCTACCCCAAGACGCTAAAAACGATCATTAACAACACCGTTTCTCGATGTATGCATGGCTGAAAGGATTTCCTTGTTCATGCAAACCCAATATACATTCTCTTTTTATTCATGCTCCACTTGTTTGAACTTATTCACCTGCAAATCGAATTCCAGTTAGTTCAGCCATGTCCTTTTTCCACGTTGTGATATCATTTTGATTAAACTTACCCAAACTATCATGACCACACGCTCTTGCCATCACTTTCATTAATTCAACCGAAGCATCAAAAAAGTTATTTAATTGTTTAGCAGATTTATTAATATCAATTAGCTTTCGCAATTCAGGTTTTTGAGTTGCAATTCCAGCAGGACAATTATTCGTATTACACATCCTTGCTGCTACCACAACCGATAAATTCCACTATAATTTTATTCCTGTTTACGAATTCAGTCAAAACACCTACAAAAGTATCTCTATTTCAGATAAGAGATTTGAAAACAATACTTGGGTAACATCAGACAACAAAACGTTTAACGATAATAAAATCGATAAAACTTTGGTATTCAATTCTGATAAAATTCTCATTGAAAGAAAACTCTCCGGAGGTGGAAAAGTTATTTTTATACGTGATGATCAAAACAGGATCAAAAATAGAAACTATTATTCTAATCTCGGAAAACTTGGTACTGCTATCTACTGCACTTATCCCAATAAATTTACGGTAGTTATTTCAAGTTATTTTGGAACAATTACTAGAGTTTACAATGCAGAAAACAAACTCATTACAGTTACCAAAAAAGGTAATTCCTTTAACACACTATGTATTTGAATATGATGAAGACGGATTAATGAAAACCTTAACAGAATATAACGGCATTAATGCAACAACGAATTTTTCCTATAAGCAACATTTAAAACACAAGTTTAACTCACTGGGGGGTTGGGAAGAAATCGAAATATTAGGACAAAATTCGGGAGATGAGCACAAACTTTTTCCAATGAGAAAAATCACTAGATCCTTTACGTTTTAAGAAAGAACTAAGCACAACAATTAGAACTCAAAATCACGTGGGCGCAGGGCGTTCCCACTGATTTTTTCTAAGTGTTGCACTGAACTGCGATGAGCACAGATGCTAGTTAATAGCACTTATCCTTTTCTTGTGTAAAAGCAATTTTATTTTGTGGTGATGTACTTGGAAAACAAGGAGTTTTGTTTTTTTAAATGTAATTCTGGGACTGATTATTTCTTTATTTTCACTGCTTAATCTCATATATCTACTGTATCGTTTGCTGTTTTTCTTCTTTACTTCACTTCTGGCAAAAGGCTTCCACCTCGCTTATTATTAGCAAGTATTAATATTCAATTTTTCATGTTTTTTCTGGATTCCCAATGGTCAGTTTTCGGGGCGAACCCCGTATTGGACGAGTGATTTTTAGCACCACCATTTGTCCTTCCAAGCAAGTTGTGCAAAGCTTTAAGTCAACGCCGGTTGTTTTCAAAACCACTTCGAAGGCACTTAACTTTTGTTTCTCGGGTGGTTCTGCTTGTTTTAATGATTTGCGAATAAGTGCCAGCTTTTGCTTTTTTACCCGTGTGCTAAATATCCCATAATGACGGATTTTGATAAAATAACGTGGTAAAAAATGCTGAGTAAATCGTCTTATAAATTCTTCGACACTTAAGGACATCACCCGTTTTACATCTCATGCTTTCCTGTCCCGATAGCTAAAAGTAACCATCCCGTTTTCGAGTTTTATCAACCGGTAATTACTAATGGCTATTTTATGGGTGTACCTGCCCAAGTATTCTAAAATGGATTGCTTCCCTTTAAAACCTGCTTTTGAGTTAACCACCCAATCCTTGATTCTCATCGAGGCAATAAAATCAGGGAAATTAACACCAGTAAATGAACTTGGATACTTTAACGCTCCTTACTCATGAAGGACTTGTAAGGCATCACAAAACTTGTTTTTAAAAACTAAGCTCATGTTTTTTACATGGAAAAGATACTTGCTTGATACCGCCTTCCAATTCCCGGCACCCGTTAATCCTCCACTTGGAATCATGCAATGTACATGGGATGATATTCCAGCTTTTGGGTCCAAGTATGTAAAATACTGATCACCCCCATTTCTGCCTCTAGCCTACTTCTTGGGTCTTTAGAAAAAGACAAAAGCGTTGCCCACATGCTTGAAAAAAGCACGTCGTACAGCAATTTTTTATTCCACTTAAAAAGCACTCGTAATTCCGAAGGAACGGTGAAGGTTATGTGGTGATAATAGGTGTCAAACAAATCGTATTCTCGATCCAAAAGCCAGCCTTCTCGATTGGATCCTTGACATCCTGTGCAGTGTCTATTTCCGCAAGAATTGTAATGCATTTTCACAACACCACAACTATTACATGCCTCCCAGTGTTCACCTAATTGGCTCGTTTTACAACTTTTTATTGCTTGTAAAATTCGAACTTCATAGGCGTTGAACTTATCCTGCTCAATTAACGCTGCTAAGTGTTCATTTAAAATTTGCTGTAAAGTAAGTTTGGGTTTTGAATAACTATTCTTCAATGTTATCCAAAGGACTAAAGGCTCCAAACAAAGGAACCTCGCTTACACTGAAACCACTTAGCTTTTCGGTTTTTCAACTCGTTCTTTTTCCCTTTCTCTTCGTTTAAGTTTACATGTAAATAAATCATCGTTGTTTGAATACTGGTATGCCCCAGTATTTGCTGTAATTGACGAATATTCATACCATCATCGGTTTCTACATCCTCAATACGAAGGTAAATCAGCTCACTGCGCCGTAATCCACTGCCGTAAATCAAACGCATTATCAACCGATGTTTCGGGTTCGACGCTCCATCAAACAACTGAACCAACTCCTTTATGCTTAATATTTTAGGCAACGACTTTTCCTCTTTCGGATAAGGGATACTACTTGCCCGACTTTCATCGTTTAAAACATTGCGGTAATAATGTTTTAAACCAGCAACATCCAATTTTATTTTAGCCCAACTCAGCCCCTTTTCTTTTAGGTGATGTAGATAATCTAAAATCTCATCAACCTCCAAACCATCAGCCAAACAGCCATGATACAAACTAATATCACGCAAGGCTCTACGGTATGTTTTTACAGTGCTAAAACTGCTATACATCACTGAAACACGTTTTGAAAAATGCGCTAACTCATCTGGCAAACCCTCCACTAAAGAAATATTCACCTCTTTAAACTCATAAACTTTTTTTGATTCCATAATCATCTGTTTTTTGTTATGGAATATCTAACGTATTTTTAAGTATTAAATGAGCTACCGTTGGAAGCGGTTTAGTTCAACAAACAGCAAGACGTTCTTTTGTTCTTAACAATCAAAATCGACTCCCAAGTAGGGAGAACGTGAGAAGTACGTCTTGTCCTAATTCAATTAATGTAAAAAACACTGCAACAGCAAATGGTCACAGCTTTTTCAAGTACAAAAACATCAATAAAAGCAGCCTAAAGACAACAATGCTAACATTCAATTTCCATAGCAATTTATTCGCGTCATAGTTCAACGAAATTTTATCAGTCATAAAATAACTTCCTGCTAAAATCACTATATTGCGCGTTAATGAAGGATAAAATCCTTTACGTTATGCTTTATTACACTCCTTAAAGATATAATAACCTCCTGAAATTTAAATACATAGAATTTGATAATCGATCATAAATCAATAGAATTATTTGGAAGAAAGATCTTTGAAAAAGTGACCTTAGCACCCCCATTCAAAACAATGGGGGCATTAAATAATCAAGCTTGTTTTATTCATATTATTGAAGGTAAGTACGGATCTGTATCGGAAACTGATAGTTTGGAAATCGAATCCCAAGAATCGTTACTCGGAATTTGCGGAAATTATTTAGTGAGATTTAAAGAGTTGAAAAATTCAAATAAACATCAAGCAATAACGATACACTTCTATCCAGACGTTTTGTTAAAAGTTTACAATGATAAATTACCTGACTTTTTAAAAAATGGAAATTCTACTAAGGTTGGAATGACCATAGTTGATAGTGATATTTTGATCGATAAGTACATTAGCACTATTCTGATGTATTTTGAAAACCCCAGTTTGGTCAGCGAAGAAATGATGATATTAAAATTAAAAGAAATCATTATTTTACTAGATCAAACTAAAAACAATCCTGTAATAAGAAATATTCTTTCAAATTTATTTAATCGCTCTAATCATTCCTTCAGAGAAATTATTGAAGCGCAATATTACACAAATGTTACTTTAGAAGAATTGGCATTTTTGACAAATAAAAGTCTTTCAGCCTTTAAACGAGAATTTGTTGAAACATATAAAGAAGCTCCCGCGAGTTACTTAAGAAATAAAAAATTAGATCGCTCATTAGAATTATTAAACCTAACTGACCTAAAAGCTAAAGAAATAGCTGAAAAATGTGGATTTGCAGACGTCTCTCATTTTTCTAAAACCTTCAAAAAACAATACAAAACATCTCCTATGAAATATAAAGTGAGCTATTTTGACCGGTAATTGGGCTATTGGTAAAACATTGTTTTGAATAGCCTTGACTATTTTTGTTGAACAAATTCAAAATCATTTTTAGATGCTTAAAATTACATTTTATCTAACCTTCATTTGTTTAAGTTTAAATAGTATTGCTCAAAGCCCTTGGGTAAATAAAAAAGGGTCTGTTTATAGCCAATTATCTAAAAGCTACTTAGCCTATAGCAATATTTTTAATACAGGTCCAGCAGATATAGTTGAATCAAACTATGAGACAAAAGATATTACTATTGGTCTCTTTGGAGAGTATAGTCTTTCTAACAAAACTTCAGTAATTTTAGATCTTCCGTTTAAAAACGTTCAAGCGAATAATCAAAGTTTAACGGGCTTTGGCGATCCAACTATTAAGATAAAACACCAAATATTAAAGAAGATCCCAATAGCTGTATATTACGGGTATACTGCACCATTATCAAAGCGCAATGGCATCTTGCGAACAGGATATAAAAGACACATAGGGGAGCTGGGGATTTCTGCAGGAATAGGCAAGGAAAAGTACTATGTATATGGAGGCATTGGGTATAGATACCGTGAACAAATTCCAAACCAAATCATTATTGATTCAGAGTTTGGATATAAACTACAAGCAGCAAAAAGAACATTGTTTCTTATGTTACATCTCGGTGGATCATTAAACAATTCCAAAACAGAAGACCATGAAGGTGATGAAACTGTTTTGTACCACAACAACGGCCAGTATTTATCCCCTGGGTTAAAGCTAGCTTATAACCCTTTCCGAAATTTCTGGATAAACTTGGGGGCTAATTTTGCTATTACAGCAAGAAATATGGGAGCTGCGCCACTAATTAATTTTGGATTAGCATACAATTTGAAAAAGTAAAATTTAATCCACGCATTTTGCCAAAAAAAATGATAAACCCAATGCGCTTACCGTGCATAGTATTTTATAACGAAAAGATAAATGAAAATGAACAAATCAATACTGATTACAGGAGCCAACTCAGGTATAGGAAAAGAAACTGCCAGACAATTGGCATTGAAAAAAGAAACACAACGAGTTATTTTGGGATGCAGAAACCCTCAGAAAGCTGAAATAGCTAAACGGGAATTAGAAGAATCTACAGGAAAGGAGATCTTCGAAATTCTAATCATTGATGTATCAGATGTAAAGTCTGTAAAAAAAGCAGTGAATGAGCTTCACGGAACAATTGATGCCTTAATAATGAATGCGGGAGGAACAGGTGGGAAAACACCTGAAAAGATCACTGCATCAGGAATGAATACAATTGCAGCAACAAACCTTTTGGGGCATGCTGTATTGGCAGAAGAGTTACTAAAACAAAACAAGGTCAATAATGTAATTATGCTTGCCAGTTCTGAATCTGCTAGAGGAGTCAAAAAATTGGGAATGAAGAGGCCTTCACTTAAGGAAAATTCAACTGAAGAGTTAGCGTCAATTTTGGATGGAAGCTATTTCGGTGAAAAACTTGATGCAACAAAGGCTTATGGACATGTGAAGTATGTCGCCACAATGTGGATGTCATCTTTAGCTAGAAAGTATCCTAACGTAAAATTGGTTTCAATGAGTCCTGGTTCGACCAGTGGAACTGCCGCAATGGACAGTGCTTCTCCTATATTAAGATTCATGTTCAAACGCATCATGATGCCAATAGTAATGCCATTACTAGGGCTGGCACACGGGGTCAATAAAGGTGCGGCAAGGTTCGTAGATGCGATTTCAAATGAAAAGTACCAAAGTGGAAGATTTTATGCCAGCACTGAGTCTAAATTAACTGGAGAAATAGTTGATCAATTCAGTATTTCCCCAACTATGGCGGACAAAACTATACAGGACAATGCTTATATGGCAGTACACAAATTCACTTCATGAAAATTCATTTAAATAACAAAGCATAATCGAGTAGATGGCTCCGCTCATAATTGAGCGGAGTGCACCTCTCAAAACACCAAGCGTACGGGTCTAGTACTTGGCAGTTCAATAATGATACTCACTTATTATAGTATTCAACTAAACTAACATAACCCCTCATTTTTAGTCGTTTGATGGTTATTGTAGTGCGTATAATATGACTCTGAGCTACAACCCAACCTCCCATTCTTGTCCGACTCCAAGCGTAAGCAATCCCTTGTTTGATTCCTAAACGGATTAGGTTTTTCCTCTTCCGCTCGGGTTTCTTCCAGTGATGCCAAATACAATACAGCAATCGATTCCTTAGCCGGGTCGTTAAGCAATTAAAATATGTCCCATAAAACACTACAATGCATAATTCAAATTTGTACCTTTCCCATAATTTATGGGACGAAAAACTTGTCGTCTTTAGCCATAAATAAAGCCAGTCAATACAATTATTTCAGTAAAAGTATTCGCACAATAGACATATCAAAATACATAGAAAAAAAATCCATAATTAATAAATAAATGAGAATTATTTACTGAAGACACTCGACACTCACCGGCTTGGACATTCGGTAAGAACGATGATAAAACCTGGTATGTGGCATTTGTCGACGATGGTGAACTAATCAGAGAATTTGAATTTAAAAACAAGTATCATGCTTGTGTTAAAATGGTTAAAAACAACCATTGAATTAATAGATTAAACTGCTTGCAACACAGGGGTAATTCCTAAAGCTTTTGAGACTTCTTTGCAATTAACAATCTTCTGTGCTAGCTTGCCATCGTCTACGGATACAGACAATTACCCTAATTGTTGTAAATAATTAAATGAAAATAATCGCAATCATAATATTAATACTTCTTTCCCCCTTAATTGTTATTATATCATCACTTCTATTATTTCAATCTGGAGTAAAGGTGATTTTCACTCAACAACGTATTGGGCTTAATCAAATTGGATTTACAATTTATAAGTTTAAAACTACAGAATATAAAAAAATAACATTTGTAGGTAAGTTTTTAAGAAAATCAGGATTAGATGAGATACCACAACTCTATAATATTATAAGAGGAGACATGAATTTTGTTGGCCCAAGGCCATTAACTCAATTTGATATTAATCGGTTAAACTGGAACAAACCGGAATTCAGTAAAAGATGGACTGTAAAACCTGGAATAACAGGGTTGGCGCAATTGTCTAAAACTTGTAACTCAAGTCTAGCTCTAAAAAATGACATCTACTATATTGAAAACAAATCTTTTTCATTAGATCTAAAACTTATTGTAAAATCATTATTGGTACCAATAATAGGAAAAACAACAAAATGAAAGTACTTGTAAATGGAATAGGAAATATTGGGCAAACAATACTAGGAGTACTATGTGATTATAAATTAACTCTTAAAATCACAGAAATATATGCATTAAAGAACACTGAAATAACAGAATGGAATAAAACCGAAATTAATTTTCTTGAACAAAAAGGTGTAATTATTTGTACCAAAAGTAATTCTGACTATAAAAACCTAAATTCAATAATAGACAAAATTGACTATGTTTTTGATTGTAATGCAAATTCTTTTGGGCTAAAAAATAAACAATGGTATGCTTCCCTTAAGAACCTAAAAGGTTGTTCCGCTCAGGGGAGTGAAAAAGAATTTGGAGTCTCTTTTATGACGGGAATAAATAACAAAAAAATAAAAAATAAAAAATTCGCACACATTGTATCATGCAATACACACGCTATATCATCTTTGATAACTACCTCAACTAATAATAAGTTATCCAACTTTATAGAAGGAGATTTTGTGATTGTACGTAGATCAGAAGATTTAGGTAACAGCCAAAGACTGGTTGGTGCAAATGTATTGTCTAGACATCTAAACAATATAATTGGTACTCACCATGCTATAGATGTAAAAGATTTATTTCAAACAAAACATACTGAATTAAACATTCAATCTTCAGATATTACAACTCCAAGCCAGTTAATGCATTCAGTAAGATTTAACTTAAAATTCAGAAAAGCTCCTACATCAGATGAAATTGAAGAATTTATAGAAAAAAATATTTCTGTATCTAACACAAAAAAGTTTGATTCTAATATTATTTTTGAATTAGGAAGAAGATATAGTAAGTATGGTCGATTATTTTCTCATGCTATAATTAATAGTAATAATTTATTGTTTGATGCTAGAAACAACAGTATTAAAGGTTGGGCATTTATTCCGCAAGAAGGAAATACAATTCTCTCAACTATCCACGCATTTCTAATACAAACAGACATAAAAGACGATGAGAAAATAATTAACAAATTAAAATTAGAAATGATAAAAGAAAAATGGTAGACCTATTTACAAAAACACCTAAAACGTTGTGTGTAATTAAAAGAAACACGTAGAACTAAAAATTCAATCAAAATAAAAGTGAGCATATTCTCTTATCATTTAGTCAAACTTCCTTTTTTTTGTTGCGGCAAAAAGAATATTCTCGAATTCAATTTCAAATAAAACGAAGGGACTGATTCACTCTGAATACATGACCGCAATGACTCTAGGCTCTCCAGTATTTTCTCCCTCTAGGATTTTAATAGGCCAAATAGCAGTTTTTATGCAATGGGAAAATGAATTTGAACTTGAAAAATATTTGGAACAAGACAGTTTTGGTAGAGTTCTAGGAAGAGGTTGGCATGTACGTTTGTCTTTTATTAGAGAATGGGGGAAGTTCAGTGGATTCAAAACACCTGACTATAAAGACAAATTAGAAAGTCCAAACT
>CAYZPP010000013.1:0-12368 GCA_964480315.1 uncultured Alphaproteobacteria bacterium
AAAACTTGCCAAAAGAATAATTATTTATGTCAAAAATAGTAGTACCAGAATTAGGTGAATCAATTATTGAAGGAACTCTAACCACTTGGCTCATTAAAGAAAATCAGAGTTTTAAGTCTGGTGATAATTTGGCAGAAATAGAAACTGATAAAATCACTATTGAAATACCAGCACAATCTCATGGAGTAATAAAAAAAATTTTAGTTCAATCTGGCACATCCGTAAAAGTTGGGCAAGTAATAGCAGAGTTCGAAAGCTCTGAAATTCCCACTAAAGAAAAAGAAATTATAGAGACTAAAGAAAAAGAAATTATAGAGACTAAAGAAAAAGAAATTATAGAGACTAAAGAAGAAAATCCGGTTGTAAAAAATGAACCTGATACAAAAATCATACTAAATACCTCTGATAAAATTCCAAATTTCGACTATGATGTAAACTCTAAAAAAGAAAAAAGAATTCCCATGTCTAAACTAAGGCAAACAATTGCAAAAAGATTAAAAGATGCCCAAAATACAGCAGCAATTTTGACTACATTTAATGAAATAGATATGACAGAAATAATGAAATTACGAAAATTAGAGCAGTCAAAATTTCAAAAAAAAAATAATGTTAAATTAGGTTTTATGTCGTTTTTTATTAAAGCTTCTATTGAATCTCTAAAAGAGATACCGGAAATAAATTCAGAAATTAGTGCTAATGAGATTATCTACAAAAATTATTTTGATTTAGGTATAGCAATTGGATCTGAAAAAGGTCTAGTAGTACCTATTATTAGAAATGCAGATGGTCTTTCTTTTGCTGAAATTGAGCAGAAAATTTTAGATTTAGCCAATAAAGTAAATACTAATAAGTTATCAATGTCCGATTTATCAGGTGGTACTTTTTCCATAACCAATGGTGGTGTTTATGGTTCTATGATGAGCACACCAATTATTAACCCCCCACAAAGTGCAATTTTAGGAATGCATTCAATTGTAGATCGTCCCATGGCAATTAAAAATAAAGTTGTCATTAGGCCCATGATGTATGTTGCCTTAAGTTATGATCATAGATTAATAGACGGAAAACAAGCCGTAACATTTCTTGTAAGATTAAAAGATTTTTTGGAAAATCCCGATAAGATTTATAAATATTAGATTAATATTTTTTTGAGAACAAAATTTAAAATTCCGTCAGCTTTATAATATTCAATTTCATTAATTGTATCTATTCTTAAAATGCAATCTAGAGTTATTTTTTTTCCTGATTGATTAATTTCAATTTTAATATTTTGTTGAGGTTTCATATCATTATTGACTTCAATAGAAATTAGATCAGTTGAAGATATATTCATATTTTTCATATTATCTTTTGGTTTAAGTTGTATAGGAAGAACACCCATACCTATTAAATTAGATCTATGAATTCTTTCAAAGCTTTCAGCTATAACCGCCTTAATGCCAAGAAGCTTAGTGCCCTTTGCGGCCCAGTCTCTAGATGAGCCTGTCCCATATTCTTTTCCTGCAAAAACAACCATGTCTTCATTACGTTCTTTATATTTCATTGCAACATTGTAAACACTCATCTCTAGATTCTCTGGTTGTAAAATAGAATATCCCCCTTCTGTTCCATTCAGTAATTCATTTTTAATTCTTATATTTGCAAAAGTTCCCCTCATCATAACTTCATGATTTCCTCTTCTTGCTCCATAGGAGTTAAAATCTTTGAATGAGATATGATTTTCTTTTAGGTATTGGCCTGCCGGACTTTCCTCTTTAATAGCACCAGCGGGAGAAATATGATCGGTTGTAACGCTATCGCCAAGTTGTAGTAAGGGCCTTGCGTTCACAATATTTTTTATTGCTTTATTTTGAATTTTAAAGTTATCAAAAAGTGGAGGTTTTTTAACATAAGTAGAGTTTTCTTGCCAATCATAAAGTTCGGTCTCTACTGTTTTAATATTTTTCCATTCCTCAGGGCCTTCTAAGACATTTTGGTACTGATCATTAAATATTTTTTGAGTTACATATTTCTCAACAATTTGATTAATTTCTAAGTTTGAAGGCCAAATATCTTTAAGATATATTGCTTTACCATTATAAGATTTTCCTAATGGTTCAGTAAGCATATCTATATTCACTGTGCCAGCTAAAGCGTATGCAACAACTAATGGTGGTGATGCCAAGTAATTAGCTTTCACATGCGGATTTACTCTTCCTTCAAAATTACGATTACCAGATAAAACTGAAGAAACAGACAAATCATTTAAAGATACTGTTTCTGCTATATCTGTATCCAATGGACCTGAGTTGCCTATACAAGTTGTGCAACCGTATCCAACTAAATTAAAACCTAATTCATCTAAATATTTATTTAATCCTGAATCATTTAAATATTCAGTAACTACTTTTGAACCTGGAGCTAAAGAGGTTTTGACCCAAGGCTTAACCTGTATTCCTAGCTCGGATGCTTTTTTTGCAACTAGAGCAGCAGCAATTAAAACATTTGGGTTAGAAGTATTGGTGCATGATGTAATCGCCGCTATAACAACATCTCCATCAGTTATTTTATATTTTTTATTTTTTACAGGAAAAGACATAAAATCTTTATTTAAAAAATTTTGAAAGTTATTTTTAACTTTATCGAGATCTATTCTATCTTGTGGTCTTTTTGGTCCAGCTAAAGAGGCCTTAATTTCACCCAAGTTCAGTAAAAGTGTTTCATTGTACTCTGATTGATTGTCTTGCCAGAGTCCTTGAATTTTTGAATATTTTTCAATTAATTGAATTTGATTTTTCCCCCTAGCTGTGAGACTTAAATAATTTAAAGTTTCATCATCAACAGCGAAAAATCCACATGTAGCTCCATATTCTGGAGCCATATTTGCTATAGTCGCACGATCCGCCAAGGACAAATGATTTAGTCCATCTCCATAAAATTCCACAAATTTTCCAACAACTCCTTTTTTTCTAAGTAATTGAACAACTCTTAAAACTAGATCTGTAGCCGTTACTCCCTCTGCTAGGGAACCTTGTAATTCAAAACCTAGAACATCAGGCATAAGCATTGAAACTGATTGACCTAACATTGCAGCTTCAGCCTCTATTCCTCCTACACCCCACCCAAGAACCCCTAATGCATTAATCATTGTTGTATGACTATCAGTTCCAACTAATGTATCTGGATAAAGAAAATATTTATCGTGTATTTTTTTATCCCAAACTACTTTTGCTAAATATTCTAAGTTTACCTGATGGCAAATTCCTGTTCCTGGAGGGACTACCCTAAAATTTTTAAATGCCTTTTGACCCCATTTCAAAAATTCATAACGCTCTTTATTTCTTTCAAATTCCATTTGAACATTTTTTTGAAAAGAGTCAGATGTAGCAAAGTAGTCAACCATTACAGAATGATCTATAACTAAATCTACTTGCGAAAGAGGATTTACGATCGATGAATTTTTATTTTCTTTGGCAACAGCATTTCTCATAGCAGCTAAATCTGCAACTGCTGGAACGCCTGTAAAATCCTGCATCAATACTCTTGCAGGTAGAAAAAATATTTCATGATTTAAATTAGGATTTTCTAAAATTTTTAATAAATAATCTTTATTAATATCTAATCCATCCTCAAGTCTTAAAAGATTTTCTATCAAAATTTTTTTTGATTTTGGTAATTTTGTAATTTTAGGAAATTGAGAATCTAGTTTAGTTAAGTTGTGAAAATAATATTCTTTATCATTTACTCTCAATCGATCAAGCGTATTAAAACTATTCATTATTAAAATTTACCACTAATAAGTATTTATATTTATGCAAATTAATTATCAATTTTTAAGATATCTTTGCTTTAAAAGATCATAAAGTTGTTGGGAATCGTGAGATAAATCTATACCCGATCTTTTTATAAGGCCCATAACTCTTGAAACCTTTGGGTCAATCAGAGGTCTAAATGATAATCCTTCATACTGCTTAGAGATAGCCAATCTGGGCGCTAAAGTTATTCCCATCCCTTGCTCTACCATCTGTAAGGCATTAGGTACGTGCCTAACTTCATAAGTCCACTCTAATGTCTCCTTATGTTTCGCCAGAGCATCTTCAAAATAAATTCTACTTCCAGAACCTTTCCATACAGCTATAAAATCTCTACCTTTTATTTCAGAAATTTTGATTTTTCGTTTCTTTTCAAGTTCGTCACCTTTTGGAAATACAACTACATACTCTTCTTCAAATAAAGGTTCAAATTCTATGCCAGGCTCCTGAAGTCCCATAAAATTTATTGCAAAATCACACTCCCCACCAAGTACACTGTCCACAACATAATTTGCTGATCTTTCTATTATTTGAATCTTAGAATTAGGAAATTTGGCTTTAAATATTTTAATGGTAGGAAAAACAATATTTCTTAATGCGGTATTAACCGCTGAAATTTTAACAATAGAAGGAAAGGTATATTTTTCATTTAATGTTTTTGTAGCTGTTTGAATTGCTTCAATAATACTTTTAGCTCTTTCTAAAAAATTTCTTCCCGAGTAGGAAAGTTGAACTTTTCTGGTCGTTCTATCAAACAAAGAAGTTCCTAACTCATATTCAAGTTTTTGAATTCTTCTAGAGAGAGCTGGTTGTGAAAGATTAAGATTAGTTGCAGCTCCTGCAAAAGAGTTAGTTTCGGCTACTTCGACAAATGCTTCTATATCACCAATTTCAATATTTATGCGCATAGGACATTAATAGCAATAAACAAGAAATTATACCATTCTTATTTACCTAAAAAGCTAAGACTATAATTAGTTATAAAATTATGTAGTATCCTTTTAGAATACTTAAATGAATATATTAATATTAGGATCTGGAGCGTGGGGTACTTCTTTATCTCAAGTATTCGCAAAAAATAAAAATAAAGTCACATTATGGTCCTATGAAAAAAAAGTTAGCCTTCAGATTAATAAAATTCATAATAATAAAAAGTATCTTAACAACATAAAGCTATCTAAAAATATCATATCTACTCATTTACCTTTAAATCCAATTGATTTCGAATATATTTTTTATGTAAGCCCTGCCCAACATTTAGTTTCAGTTCTAAATCAAAGTCTCACATCTGATAAAATCGGTAATATAGTTATTTGTTCCAAAGGCATAGATATAAAGAGTGGCAATATAATTTCTGATGTCCTCATTAAAAATTTCAAAGTAGGAAATATTCATGTTCTTTCAGGTCCAAGTTTTGCAAAGGAAATAGCCTTAGGGCAACCCGCAGCCCTCAGTTTAGGATCAAAAACTAAATCTGATAAATTAGAGGAACTTTTTAAAGGAACTAATATTAGGATATATTTGTCAAAAGAATATAAGGCAATTCAGTTATTAGGAGCTATTAAAAATTCTTATGCTATTGGATCTGGAATAATAGAAGGTTTATCTTTGGGAGAAAATGCAAGAGCAGCCTACCTTACGAGGGTAATACAGGAGCTAAGATCCCTACTGAAAACATTTAAATGTAGAGATTCTTTCGTAGAATCATTAGCTGGAGTAGGTGATTTGATTTTAACTTGCAGCTCGATGCAATCAAGAAATTTTAAACTTGGTTTTACCTTAGGTAAAGGGGGCAAAGCTACGAACTATATAAAAAAAAATATTAATATTAATGAGGGATATTTTACAGCTATTGCGGTTATAAAAAATAAAAAAATTAATTTGAAAAAATTACCTATATTAAATTCATTAATAAAAGTAATTAAAGGCAGTTCAGCTAAAAATGAAATGAAGAAATTATTCGCAAGACCCTTTAAAAAGGAAATTTTTTAATATTTATCTATATTCTATTTCTAAATTAAACTTAATTTGGATTAAGAAGAAGAAAATTTATATACTCTTTGACTAACTCTAAATTTTCGTCCTTTATATCTTTATATGAAAATCCAAAATGTTGTTTTATGCATATGGCAATATGAGCATATGCATTACGACTTCCAGGATGAAAAGATGACGTTTTAAGTTTAGGCTGTAGCTTATCTCCAGTTTCTTGAATAATTTTCCATATTATTTTTTTATTTTCATCGTTCACCCTCTTAAATACCTGTTTGAAAATAAGTTTCTAACAAATAACGAATTACTTGAAAGCCAATACCGCAGACAATTAATATAGTGATAATTTGTTTATTCATAATTTATATTATAAATTAATTTTATTTTAAGATGAAAGCTATTATTTTATTTATTTATACGATGCTATTTTTGGCAAATATTGCTGAAGCGGGCATTATCAATAAATTTCCTTATGCATGTGTTTGCGATAGAAGTATTAATACTTTTCAGTATTGGAATTGTAAAAACAAAATGGGTAGTACTTTTTTAGAATTGCTGCCAGACAATAATAGTATTAAAAATTCATTCGATGAAAAGGTTTATCAAATTCAAAAAGATGATAAGCAATTAACTGCAATTTATTTTAATGAAAACTATCAGTCTACAATTAGAATCGATAATGACTTATCCTTACTGTTTAGCATTTTTTACCCGGAGCATAATAAGGAGTGGTATTATAAATTACAGTGTATATCTGCTAAACAATAGTATTGTCATTTCGCATAATGATTAAAAAATCCTACATAGCACCCTTTTTTATAGCTATTACAGGTTATGCCTGCATGGTCTCCATGGACACATCTATAAAAGTTTTAGGAGACAATTACCCAATCTTCCAACTGCTTTTTTTAAATGCTATTTTTTCACTAATACCTATTACTTTTTTTGTATTAAAATTTCATGGAATTAGTTTTTATAAAAAACAAAACTATAAGTTCCAACTAGTAAGAGGAGTGATACATTCGGTTGGATTTTTATTTGTCTTAAAAGGAATTATCCTACTTCCTTTGTCAGCCGTATATCTAATAATGTTTAGTTCACCTCTTATTTTGTTAGTTCTCTCACATTTTTTTTTAAAGGATAGCATCAATATTGTTAGGGTTAGCGTTATTATATTGGGCTTTATAGGAGTTGTAATTTCAGCAGAGCCATTTGGGGAGGATTCTATTTCAACAATAGGTGCTATATTTGTTTTTCTAGGAGCAGTATCCATTGCTGTTGTAAATTTAATAACAAGAAAATTTACTGCGCTAGCTTCATCATACGAATCTTCTTTTTTTAGTATGGGCATTAGTGCAATTATTTTTTTTACTGCTATGTCTTTAAGTTTTCAACCAATGGAATTAAAAGATCTTTATATTTCTATAGTTGGAGGCTTTTTTGCTGGTTTTGGAGTACTGGCAATCATACATGGAGCAAGAACTTTACCTGCTTCAATATTTGGCACAACAAGCTATTTTCAGCTTTTATATGGCATCTTGTTAGGATGGTTATTTTTTTATCAACTACCTACATTACAGAATATCATAGGCATTTTATTTGTCATTATAGCTGGTTTACTCCTTTTTATATTAGATAAACAAAAAAATAATTAAAATAAACTATGAAAAAAATATTATCATCATCTTTGCTTATACTTTTTCTTTTTGTTTCAACTTATTTATTATTTATATACCCATTTGATATTTTTAAGATATGGACAGAAGAAAAAAGTATAAATTGGCCATACTCCTTAATTTCAACAATTATAACTTTTCTTATTGTGAGAGCTTACTTTTCAACCAAAATTACTTTTATGCCTATAAGAATTTTTGTATGTGAGGGAATTGGAATTGGATTTATAGCACTTAATTTAATTTGTATTATTCTTATTATGGATTTATTTATGAAATGGGATGGAATTGTTAAGTCAAATATTTTTTTGATATCTTTTACAACTTTGGTTTTGTTTGGATATATTTCTACAAGTTTCTTAAGAATAAAAACAATAAAAATTCAATCAAAAAAAATAATAGAAAAAAAACATATAGTATTTATCAGTGACATACATCTCGGTTCTAATTCTATAAAACATTTAAAAAAAATAATTAAAAAAATAAACTTTTTAAATCCCGATTTAATTCTAATTGGTGGAGACTTAATAGACTCAAGTTCATTTAAGATAGATAAATTAAGTGTCTTAAATGAATTAAAAATTCCCATATATTTTGTAACGGGAAATCATGAGTATTATTTAAAGAATTCTAAAAAAAAAATTGAGAAATTAAAAAATTTTAATATTAATATATTAGACAATGAATCGATATTATTGGAAAAAATTAATTTAATTGGCATATCTGATAATCAAAATTTAGAAAATCAAAAAAAAATATTTTTTTCTAAAAAAATAAACCATTTTTTCAATCTATGTCTAGTTCATAAGCCTAGCTTATGGAAATCAATCAAAGGTGAAGCAGATTTAATGTTGTCAGGTCATACACATAATGGTCAAATATTTCCTTTTAATTTTCTTGTCAAATTACAATTTAAAGAAAAATACGGTCTTTATAAGCATATAAATTCATTACTTTTTGTTAGTTCAGGTTCAGGAACCTGGGGCCCTAAGATAAGGTTAGGTAGTTTTAATGAGGTTATTTCGATTATATTAAATCCTATTTAATATATTTAATATAATTTTGCATGTATACTTTGTATATTCAAAAATCAATTATGAATAATTTAGTTTATCTTTTTATAGTACTTTTTCACTTTAACTTCGCTTTTGCAGAAACTGAAAATTTAATTAAAGATTTTGATGATTGGCAATTATTTTGTCAAGATTCAAAAAAGTTAGAGGCATGTGAGATTAGACAATTTACATTATCTGATGAAACAGAAGAAATAATTAGTTTTATCTCTTTAACAATTAATCCAGAGGGAAAATCTCAAATGTTAATAGGTCTCCCTCACATGATAAATTTAAAAGTACCAGCTCAAATCAGTGTAGATGGAATAAATTCTGCCGAGGTTAATTACACTTATTGTAATACAAATGCATGTTTTATAGCCGAAGTATTAAATGAAGAATATTTGGATATATTAAAATCAGGAAATAAATTATTGCTTGTCAGCAGATTCATAGACAATGAATATTTTAATATGGATTATTCTCTAAGTGGATTTACTTCTGCATATACAAATTTGTTAAAAAGTTTTTAACTATTATATTTTTCCATTATCTTCATAAAATCTTGGATCATGCTCATCAAGCTTAATGCTATTGAGCTTTTTGTAAAAAGATTTAAAAGCTTTTTGCTCAAGATTTTCTAGGGGTGTTGATGTAAAAATATTTTTTGCCTCTTCTTCAGAGTTTGCTTCAACTGATACATCAAAGTCATAAGACATCGTCATATTAATCATAAATTTTCTCATTTTTTCTCCAATCAAATTCTCACAATAAACAGTTTAACTTAGTTTAAAGTTTTAGAAAATTCAATTCTATCTTTAATCAAATACAAACATATAAGTGATGGAATTACCATTATTGCTGTGATTATAAAAAATATTCCCCAATTTCCATTTAACCAATCTACCATAGCGCCTGATGAAGAGGCTAAGAGGGTTCTTCCCATAGTCCCAATAGAAGCCAGCAGCGCATATTGAGTTGCTGTATAAGTCCTATCAACAAGTAACGAAATAAAAGTTACAAATGCAACTGTAGCAAACGCAGCTGCCATATCGTCAAATAAAACAGCTATCGCAAAAAGCAATTCTGATTTTCCTGTCCAATATAAAAGTGTGAAGAGTAAATTAGTACACGCCATTATAATTCCCGCTATAAATAAAGCTTTTATTGCACCGGCTCTAATAGCAAATATACCACCAATTAATGTAAAAAATATAGTTGTAATCCAACCTATGCCTTTAGAATAAAGGGCTATATCTCCTTTAGAGAAACCCATTTCCTTATAAAAAACTATACTCATACGACCTAAAAAAGCTTCACCAATTTTAAATAAAAATATGAAAGTAAGTATTCCTAATCCTATCGACAATCCATTTTTTTTAAAAAAACTCAATAAAGGATTTAATACAGTACCAATAAACCAGGCGGCTATTTGAGAAAAAGAATTACTTCCAATTTTATCTGCAATTTTACCATCATCTTTTTTTTGTTGTTTAAAGCGCTCTTCATTTGACTCAGGAATAAAATTTAAACCTATATTACAAAGAATGATAATTACTGTTAAAATCATAAATGTTATTTGCCAATAATTTTCTACACCATTATTTTGTAATATTTCAGCAGAATAAAGAGCTATAATTCCACCGACTTTATAACCTGTCCACCATCCAACTACCGCCATAGCCGCACCAGCAGCCATACTACTTCTTTCATCTTTTCCAATTTGTTCAATTCTTAAAGCATCGATAGTAATATCTTGTGTGGCAGAGGATAAGGCGATTGCAAGTCCTATTGCAATTATAACTAATAAATTTTGATTTGGATCTAAGCGACTCCAAAGTACTAATGATATCAATATAATAAATTGCATAACAATTATTATAGATTTTCGATGACCAATTTTATCCGTTAGAAAAGGTATTTTAAGCTTATCTATTAAAGGAGCCCATAAAAAATTGATGGCATAAACACCAAATATTAAGCCAGCAAAACCAATTGCAGACCTACTAAGACCTTCTTCTTTTAGCCATAAGGATAATGCGCTACCGATTAAAACCCATGGAAAACCACTCATGATACCTAAAAGCAAAATCTTGAACATCCTCTTGTCTAGGTAAAGAGTAAAACTTTCTGAAAATTTATTCATGAGATAATCTTAATTATAAATAGATTAAGTTAAATAAAAAAATCTTCGATAAAGAAGGTTATTTTAATAGTTCGGGGGTATCTGAGAGAGATCTAAGCCATATAATGAGATCAGCTCTATCACTATCTTTTTTTAAGCCATTAAAATTCATTTTTGTTCCTTTAATGTATTTTTTTGGTTTTAATAAAAATTTGTTTAATTCACTATAACTCCACTCACCACCAAATTCTGTAAGAGCTGCCGAATAGGCGAATCCCTCTTTACTAGCCTTTTTTCTATTAATGAGATTCCATAAATTAGGCCCTGCTTTATTTGCACCGCCACTATCAAAGGAATGACAAGTTGAGCATTTTTTTGATAACTTCTGTCCATTTTCAAGTGAAGCAGTTTGTAATAAGAGTATGACATCCGGTAAAACTTCAAACGGGTCAACAATTTCTTCTGTTGATTTAGCTTGGCTTCCCTCTTCAGGCACATCTATTTTATATGCTGTTTCTTCAGGAAAATTTGGATGTACCAGCATTTCCCCAGTTTTTGAAAAAAGAGCTAATAGTAATAATGCTAAAATAATAGCACCTAAGATTTTATTGGTTTCCATATATAGAGAAGCAGTCTATTTTAATCAAAATGGCTCTTAAAACGGATATTTGTCGCACAGAATGAATATAGCATCTATAATTCCAGTACGCTTAGCTGCAAAACGCTTTCCTAATAAGCCTTTTGCTCAAATTCAAGGATTACCCATGTTTCACTATGTTTATAATAGAGTCATTAAGAGTTACCCAAATACATTTTTAGCTACTTGCGATGAAGAGATAGAAATATATTGCCATCAACATAATTTACAATTTATTCATACTAATCCTGAACACAGATCAGGAACGGATAGAATAGGAGAAGTTATTTCAAAAATTGAGTCAAAAGAAAATTTTAATAAGGTAATTAATATTCAGGGAGATATGCCTTTTATTTCCACAGATCATATCAAACTACTATTAAAAAAAATTGATTATTTTGAAATGTCTACGCTATGTTGCCCATTTGTTGATGAAATTGAGTACCAAGATATTAATAAAGTTAAATTACTACTTAAAGAAAAAGATAATAACTTTATAGCAGAAAATTTTTTTAGAAAATCAGTGCAAGCTTCTAAGATGAATTTAAATACCTTTCATCATGTTGGTCTTTATGGTTATCAAATATCATTTTTGAAAGATTTTTTGAAAATGCCAATATCTAAAAGAGAAAAAAATGAAAAATTAGAGCAGCTTCGCATAAAAAATTTAAATAGAATAGGCGTTTCTCTGATTAAAGAAAATATTTTAGGCGTTGATACAAAAGAAGATTTGATTAAAGTAAACCAAATATTAAAAAAATGATAAAAAAAATTTCATTTCAAGGAAAAGATGGCGCCTATAGCCATTTAGCAATTCAAGAAGTTTATAGCAATGCAGAACATGTTCCTTGTAATACTTTCGAAGAGACAATTGAGTTAGCTGAATCAGGTAAAGTTGACTTAGCTATGATACCTATTGAAAATTCAGCAGCAGGAAGAGTTGCTGGAATACATCGTTTATTACCTAAATCAAAACTTTTTATAATTGCCGAGCATTTTCAAAAAGTTGAACATCACTTATTAATTCATCCAGATGCTGATAGTAGTAGAATTAAAAAAGTCATAAGCCATGAACAAGCCTTAGCTCAATGTAGTAAA
>CAYZPP010000014.1:0-12236 GCA_964480315.1 uncultured Alphaproteobacteria bacterium
GTGTTAAGACTAATATTAATGGTGCTATGAATGTAATTGACGCTTGTATCGACAAGGCGATTCAGGGCTGTGTTGCCTTGTCTACCGATAAGGCAAGTAGCCCGATCAACTTATATGGCGCTACAAAATTAGCTTCTGATAAGTTATTCGTTGCTGGTAATGCTTATGCCGGCGAGCATCCAACCAAGTTCTCTGTGGTCAGATATGGAAATGTTATGGGCTCTAGAGGGTCGGTTATCCCATTTTTCTCTCAGATAAAATCTTCGGGGGAACTACCAATCACCGATACTAGAATGACCCGCTTTATGATTTCTTTGGAGGAGGGTGTAGAGCTCGTTTGGCATGCTTTTGAAGACATGATTGGTGGCGAGATCTATGTCAAGAAGATACCCTCTATGAAAGTTACTGATCTAGCGACCGCAGTTGCGCCAGGAGTCAATCAAAAAGAAGTAGGCATCCGACCAGGCGAAAAATTGCATGAGCAAATGATAAGCGTTGAAGATGCTCCAACAACATATGAATATGAGGGTTGTTTTAAAATACTCCCGATAATAAATAATTGGGGAGAGGATAAAAACAGAATCAAAGATGGTGTAAAAGTTGGTGAAAATTTCACTTATAATAGTGGGTCGAACGAAGATTGGATGACAATTGAAAGTCTGCAGAGTTGGTTGAGTGATAATCAAGAAAAATTGGGGAAGATCTAGATATGATTCCTTATGGTAGACAGGACATCAGTCAGGAAGATATCGATGCGGTGGTTGACGTTTTAAAATCTGACTTTTTGACCCAGGGTCCTAAGGTTCCTGCATTTGAAGAAGAAATTAGAGGCCATACTGGTGCTAATTTTGCTATTGCGGCTAACAGTGCTACATCTGCCTTACATGTTGCTTGCCTTGCGCTAGGTTTAGGTCATGGAGATATTCTGTGGACGTCTCCGATTACTTTTGTGGCATCAGCCAATTGTGCTTTGTATTGTGGTGCAAGCGTTGACTTTGTCGATATTGATCCGAATACATACAATATGAGCGTTATCGCATTAGAGGCAAAGCTTTTAAGAGCAAAATTGGATGGCGAGTTGCCTAAGGTTGTTATTCCGGTGCATCTTTGCGGGCAATCGTGTGATATGGAAAAAATACATGCACTATCCCAAAAGTATGGTTTTAAAGTTATTGAAGATGCATCTCATGCGATAGGTGGTAGATATCATAATTCGCCAATCGGGTCATGTGAATACTCTGATATCGCAGTGTTTAGCTTTCATCCGGTAAAAATCATTACTACAGCAGAGGGTGGTGCCGCTGTAACTAATTCTAAAGAACTTGCTAACAAAATGGCACTTTATCGAAGCCATGGAATCACAAGAGATAAAGAATTGATGAATGATAAGGCTCCCAATGGTTGGTATTACGAGCAAATTGAACTTGGCTACAACTACCGTATGACAGAGCTACAAGCTGCTTTGGGTGTTTCACAAATGCAGAGGCTGGAAGCGTTTGTAACCGCCCGTCACGAGCTTGCACGCAGGTATGACGAAAAACTAACAGACCTACCTATTACCCTGCCTGTCCCGCTGGAAAATACATATTCAAGTTTACATTTATACATAATCCGACTCAAACTGAACGAAATTTCGAAGCCTCATAATCAGATTTTCGATGAGCTGAGAGATAAAGGGATAGGGGTAAATTTACACTATATTCCAGTTCATACGCACCCATATTACAAGGATATGGGTTTTGCCTGGGGTGACTATCCCGAAGCGGAAAAATATTATGGGGAAGCAATTTCAATTCCATTATTCTATGGCATGACGCTAGTACAACAAGATAGAGTCATCCAAACCCTCAATGAAATCCTGGTTTAGTATTAAATGAATATTTGTATTATTCCCGCGCGAGGGGGGAGCAAGCGCATCCCTCGTAAAAACATCAAAGAGTTTCATGGTAAGCCGATGATCTCATATTCAATTGAAGCGGCAATGAAATCTAACTGCTTTGATAGGGTAATTGTCTCGACGGACGATGCTGAAATATCTAAGGTTGCAAAACAATGGGGAGCAGAAACACCCTTTATAAGGCCCAATAAGATTTCAGATGACTACTCCACTACAATGGACGTTATTCAGCACGCAATTAAGTGGTGTGAGCTACAAGGATTGGAAATTAATAATATGTGCTGTATCTATGCGACGGCACCTTTTCTTCAATCTGCGGATATTAGGCTTGGGTTAAAAGTTTTGGAAGAGTCACAAAGTCAATACACATTTTCTGCAGCGTCTTTTGGCTTCCCGATTCAAAGAGCTTTTTATTTGGATGAAAGTAAAAATGTAGCTATGTTCGAGCCCGAGCATCTAAATACGCGTTCACAAGATCTCATCGACGCGTATCATGATGCGGGTCAGTTTTATTGGGGAAAAATCTCCGCGTTTAAAGCCTCCCTTCCGCTTTTTTGTGACCATAGTAAGCCAATATTTCTTCCAAGAAAAAGGGTTCAGGATATCGATACGCCAGAAGACTGGGATATCGCGGAGCTAATGTTCGGGGCGCTCGATAAGTGAACGTTCACCGTAGGGTAGACACTTTATTTCAACTGTTGCTGTAGGTGTGGATCAAAATCTATATTTCGCTTAGCTAAATAAAATCCTAATGGCGGTATAGGGGTCGTTTTTCAATAAATTTTTAGGGCCTCTCTGGTTGCAACATATTTGTATGGTGTTAAAAGTGTATTGTATATCAGGATTTTAATTGTTTGATTCTATTCCTACCTGTATTCGAAGAAAAGATGGGTCTAATTAAAAGTCTAAGACCTGGGTCCAGAATATGGATGCTGCTGAGTAATGGGCTAGGTAAGAGTTAATTGCTCATGAATTATTATAGAAGAGGTTAAACAGTGGGTGGTCAAAAAGTCGCATTTCGTGTGGATGCCTCCTCAAATACCGGTTCGGGCCACTTGATGCGCTGCCTGACTTTAGCAGCGGCTTTAAAAGAATGCGGATTCTATGTTCTCTTTGTTTGCCGCCATATTCCGCTTCATCTTCAAAGCATGGTGGAGGCGAGTTATGATTTAAAGATGTTAGAGGGGACTGAGAGCTCTAATCTAGTTAGGGCTTCGTCTTATTCGAGCTGGCTTGGCGTCTCCCAAGAAAAGGACTTAATGGACTCTGTTAAAGCTTTGAGTAATCAGGTTTGGGATTGGATTGTAGTTGATAACTACTCAATCGATTACATATGGGAGTTTCAAATAAAGAAAAGCGGCCTAGCTAAAAATATTCTTGTGATAGATGATCTCGCTGACAGAAAGCATGATTGTGATGTGTTATTAGACCAAAATTTTGGTAGAGAATGCGGCGATTATGTCAGACTTGTTCCTGATTGTTGCACTCTGCTTATTGGTCCATTGTTCTCCTTAGTTCGGGATGAGTTTAGCGCGCTGCGCAAAACTAGTCTTGCTCGTAGAAAAAAATACAAGCTTACAAACATTCTTATTACCATGGGTGGTATAGATAGCTTGAATGTATCTGGTCAATTAATTGAAGCATTATCAAGCTGCGTGCTCCCTGAAGACATATCAATAACGGTTGTGATGGGACAAAGCGCGGATTGGCTATCTGAAGTTCAATCGGCCGTTGCAAACTCACCTTTAAATATTCGTATTATTATTAATGCAGAAAATATGAGTCAGTTGATGTTAGAGGCTGATTTGTGTATCGGAGCGGCGGGTAGCACTTCATGGGAGAGATGCACTCTTGGGCTGCCAGCTATTTTGTTTTGTATTGCGGATAATCAGAAGTCTGTAGTCGATGCATTGTCAAAAAGTGGCGCCGCTTTAACAATGGGGCTTACAGGGAAGAGTATAGATTCGGTTGCGTTGAGCGCTAAAATAGCCGAAGTATCCTCTCGTAGTTGTGAAATGATTGAGAAGTCTGCTTCGGTTACTGATGGAGAAGGAGCAAGAAGAGTGAGTCTGCATTTATGTGGATAATTTTTCACTATGCAAGCAAATCTCCGAAAGATTAGATATCGTGTTTAGAGACGAAGTAAATGATTCACATCGAGGAAATTGAGGCTGTGATCTTTTGTCCGGAAAGTTCTATGTTACTGTAATTATTCATGTAAATTTGAGAGAAATTTGAAGTTATGACTATTGACTATTTAAAAGACATCGAAAAAGCAATAGAAATAAGAGCGCTAGAGTCGGAGTTGCTAGGTTTGTTTTCCAAGGGCTTGTTGAACGGTACGGTTCACACCTGTGTTGGCCAGGAAATCATTGGAGTTATTGTCTCTAAGTACTTAGAGCAGGATGACTTCGTAGTATCAAATCATAGAGGTCATGGTCATTATATCGCTCGAACCAATGATACTAGGGGTCTATTGGCTGAAGTTATGGGGCGAACTAGTGGTTGCTCCGGGGGTGTTGGCGGTAGTCAGCATCTTGTAAATAGCAATTATTTGTCAAATGGTATTCAGGGTGGTATGGCGCCCATTGCTGCTGGCATATCTCTTGCAAATAAGTTATCAGAGATATCATCGATTTCGGTAGTATATTTAGGCGATGGTACCTTGGGCGAAGGTATTCTTTACGAAACTTTAAATATTTGTGCACTTTGGAATATTCCAATTGTGTTTGTTCTTGAAGATAATGGCTATGCGCAGTCAACGTCTAAGAAGCAGACTTTTGCTGGATCACTTCGCCACAGAGTAGAAGGCTTCGGAGTGAAATATTTCAATGCTGATTCCAATGATATAGATCAGTTAGATAGTCAAACTAAATTAGCGATCGATGCAGCTAGGCATGATGATTGCCCTGTTATGCTTCATGTGAACACATACCGGCTTAATTCTCATTCAAAGGGAGATGACAATAGGTCTGAAATCGAGATAAAAAAGGAATCCGAGAAAGATCTTCTGAATAGATTTAAAGAGACGTACCCAGACCTGTATAGTGCAACTTACAGCGCTGCCATAAATAAGATAACTCAGTTCATCAAAGAAATTATGAATGAACCCAAGCTAGAATCCTGCGAAAGTATGGCGGACATACCGTATTTTATAGATTCCGAGTCTAGCTGGGCTCCTATTGATTGTGAACGTGTTTCTGTACGCTATAACGAAGAAATACATATTGCTATATCTAGCTGTTTTGAAGCTCATAAGTCGGTTTTAATAGGTGAAGATGTTGAGTACAAAACTCCTTATACCGATGTGCCATATGGCGGCGCATTTAAGGTTTCAAGAGATTTAAGTGAGCGTTATCCGGAAGCGGTTAAAAACACGCCAATCAGTGAGGCCGCTATTGTTGGCATAGGAACAGGTCTTGCCATCAAGGGCATCAAATCTTTCGTTGAGATTATGTTTGGTGATTTCACCACCCTAATCACTGATCAATTACAACAGCATGCTGCAAAATTTAAAAAAATGTATTCTGATAAAGTGACATCTCCGGTTATTGTACGAACGCCTATGGGGGGGAAGCGAGGATATGGTCCAACGCACAGTCAATCTATTGAATCAATGTTTTATTCAATTTTAGGTTTGAGAATCGTCGCGCTCAATCAATTAATTGCTCCTCAACAAACCATAGGCTCATTAGTGGAAATGTCGCAAGAGCCAACACTTCTAATTGAAAACAAGAGTCTATACACGCAAAAAAGAATAACTAGTCAAATAATACCTGGGTATAGTATCCAAACATCAAATGAAGTGTTTTCCACTGTAAAAATCACACCAAATAATATTGCTCCACAGGTAACGATTCTTTGCTATGGAGGCACTGTCGAGGATGTTCTCCCTGCAGTGCAGCAATTAGTACAAAACGATATTTTTGTAGAAGTTTTAATCCCTACGAGTTTAAAACCTATGAATATCCATAGTATAAAACAGTCTGTTTGCACCTCGAAAAAGCTACTTATAGTGGAAGAAGGAAATTGCCACGGCGGTATTCTTTCGAGCGTCGTGGTTAAGCTCTTACAGGACGGGGTTGTCTTTTCGTTGAAATCATTATCCTCCCAAACTATTTTGAGTTGTGCTCTTGACGCCGAGTTAGATTCGTTACCAAACAGCTCTGATATTACTATGGCCTGCAAGGAGTTAGCAAAAATATGAGAAACGGAACTGAATATATTATTGAGAAAGAGGGTGTTAGCGATACTTCCTATGAAGTTCTGAAGGTTCACTTTAAAAATAATGATGAGGTTAAGCAAGGCGATGTAATTGTGGAATATGAAACATCCAAGACTTTAATCGAAATAGAAGCTAAAGAGGATGGTTTTTTCTACACTTTGTTTTCTGAGGGAATGTCCATCAGTGTAGGTGAGACAGTTGCGGTTGTTTTAGATGAAAAAACAGATATAAAAAACATTAGTCAACTTCAATCTAAGCAAGTAGAAGTTAAGGTCGAAAAATCTCAGCATGTTAAAGCTATACCAAAAAAAATGATATTCACTGATTCCGCACAAAGTCTCATGAAAGATCTTGCGAATCTAGAAAAGTATTTTCCGGAGGATACATTTATTACAAAAAAAATGCTGATTTCACTGATAGGAAGTCGATTATTTCATTTACCAATTGGTGGGATTAAGAGCTCAACAAAATTAATTCTAATTGGGGCTGGGGGAATGGTTGAAACTGTTATTCAGGCGGCATTAGAGCAAGGAGTTTATGATATTGTCGGCATTTTGGATTCTAGGCTTGCAGTAGGTCATGAGATTTTGGGTGTGCCCGTTCTCGGGACTGAGGCGGTTGCGCCTGATGTGTTTGCATCAGGCGTGTCCAATGCAATTATAACCTTCGCCTCAGCGGGGAAACGACATCTTCGTCAAGAGGCTTTCGAGAAAATGAAAGCAATCGGCTTTAAGATGGCTAATGTCATTCATCCACAGGCGTTTGTAGATGTCAGCGCAATATTGGGCGAAGGCAATTTAGTATTAGAAGGAGCAAAGATTGGGTCAGAGTGTGTAGTGGGTGATAATAATTATATTAATGTTGGCAGTGTGCTTTGCCATCATTCGAAGTTGTCAGGCAATATTCACCTAGCGCCTAATTCAACGGTGGGTGGAAATGTTGTAATTGAAGAGGATTGTCTAATCGGTATGGGCGTGAGTATTGTGTCGGGCTGTTCGATAGGAAAAAATACTGTTGTAAATAATGGCGTTAATATCATCTCTGACATAGGGCCGAATGCTACAGTCAAAGGTGTAGTTGGGTCAGCGTAAATTCAATGTAGTTTCATAGGTAAGGAAGAAATGATTAAAAAAAATATTACTATTGCAGGCAGAGTTATAGGCCCAAATCATAGTCCTTATATAATTGCGGAAATGTCGGCTAACCATAATGGTGATATTAATCGTGCCTATCAAATTATGGAAGTAGCTAAGAAGGCAGGCGCAGATGCAATTAAGCTTCAATCTTATACCCATGAAACGATTACTATCGATTGTGACTCATATGAATTTCAAATTCGTGGTGGTCTATGGGATGGACAAACTCTATACGAGCTATATAAAGATGCTCATATGCCGTGGGAGTGGCATAAACCTTTATTTGATAAAGCGAAAGAGTTGAATATTACGATTTTTAGTTCCCCTTTTGATTTCACAGCCGTGGATCTATTAGAAGAATTAGACGCCCCAGCTTACAAAATTGCATCGTTTGAGTTGGTTGATTTACCATTAATTGAGTATGTGGCAAAAACGGGTAAACCAATGATCATGTCATCTGGGATGGCAACTCAACAAGAGATACAAGAAGCAGTTGATTGCGCTCGTCGAAATGGTTGTGAAGAGTTAGTCGTATTACATTGTGTTAGTGGGTATCCAGCACCAGCCCATGAGTATAACCTGAAAACCATCGCTGATATTTCAGCGAGATATGATGTTATATCTGGTCTGTCTGATCATACTATTGATAATGCAACCTCTGTGGCCGCTGTGGCATTAGGTGCCTGTGTTATCGAGAAACATGTAACCATGGATCGTAATGGTGGTGGCGCTGATGATAGTTTTTCAGTAGAACCTAAAGAATTGGAACAATTGTGCAAAGACTGTAAGACTTCATGGCAGGCAATTGGCAACGTTAACTATGAAAGAACAGCCTCAGAAAATGTAAGTACTAAGTTTAGACGTTCCTTATATGTTGTTAAGGATATAAAAGCCGGTGAAAAATTCACTACTGAGAATGTTAGGAGTATTAGACCTGGCTATGGATTAGAGCCAAAACAACTACCTATGGTACTAGGACGAAAAGCCTCTATCAATATTAAGCGCGGTGAGCCACTGTCTAAGGCGCTTATCGATTGATTGGTGGAAGCTGAAATTTCGTGTTGCAAATAGTGCCGTAATACTGAGTACATCTTGCTTAATGGCGAATTCTATACGAAAAATGCATAAGTAGAGATTACAAAGTGATATTGAGATTTATCTTTTTACTAGCCTTATTTATAAGAAGTACTTTATTTTCTGCTGAGTAAAAAGTTGGCGATAGTAACTCTTCTTAAGATCATTCTGAATTTTATGTTTGATTAATAGAAAAGACAACAGGATCAATGATGCAAGAATTTGTTTGGCTAGGATCAAAAAATGCAAGTTTAGATTTTTTAGTTGGTGATGCTCATGTGAAAATCTACGGTTCGTTACATAAGCTTTTAGATTTTGATCAGTCCTCTTTCAGCTTGGATGAATTCAAGTTAAGTCCTGAAAACCTAATCATCGGTGATTATTCATTTGTTATACAAACAGATGCAGAAATTCACGTTGGCACATCAAGAAGTGGTGTGCAACCACTATATTTTCGAATTCTAGGCAGGCAGCTGGTTGCTTCGGATCTTCTGCATGATGTAATCGTCAGCTCAAATAAAAATCGGCTTTCGATAGACGGCGCGTCTCAGTTTCTAACGTTTGAGTACGTTTGTGATCCTATTACGCTTATCGAGGGGGTATATAAAGTACCTCCCGACTCATCATTAGTATATTCAGTCTTTTCGGGAGAGCTCTCTTTAAATCAATGCTCTAATTTAGGAGACATTGATGAAGATCAAGGAAGCCTAGCCCAATTTCGTGATCAAGTTTTTAAAGCTCATGAAAGCCGCATCGCTCCGGCAGATAATGCCCTTCTACTAAGCGGTGGTATTGATAGTTGTGCTAGTGCGGTCGTTCTTAAGGATCTTTTGGGGAAAGATCATCTTGCTACGTACACCTTCTCGATTGATGGTGCAGAGCAAGACGAATTTGGTGAGGCTGAAATCACGGCTAAACATCTAGGGTTAGAACAGCATCGAATAACTGTAGATCCTAATGCTGAGGTTGACTTTGAAAGTCTTGTAGCTGGTGTAAACTTTTTCTACCCGGGATCTATCATACTTAAAGACATCGCGTCTAAAGCGGCTAAGAATACTAATTTCTTTGCATGCCAAGATACGCGCCTCCATACACCTTCTTTGAATTTATTAGATAAGAATCTCATCTTTTTGAGTCAATATTCTAGGTCGATCTTGAGCGGTTTCGGTCATTGTGCTCCTAGAATATTTAACAAGAACACGAGAGTGGACAAAGTGATAGCAAGAGTGCGAGATATTCATGATCTGCCGAGTTATCTGGACAAATATTTTTACCATAAACATGATGTGGAGTTTTTAGAAAAAAAACGGGATACACGATTTAATACTGACTTATTGGCTGAATTAGAAAGAAATCTTGATAAACATAATCTTTCGTCACGACAAATCTATAACACTATAATTCAGGCGGCTTGGCCAAGGCAGTACACCGACGATATTCAATACCTAAAGTCGTCTATGGAGTTGTTTGGATCTAAGATGCAGTTGCCTTGGTATGACAGAGACTTGGCCTTATTGTCTGCTTCGATACCCATGAGAGAAGCTACTAAATTTGTTAAGGGCCGTGCTGGGCACTCCGATAAGCCTAAAAGAGTGAATAAATATGTTTTGAGACGAGCATTTGAGGGCTCGTTACCTGATAAAATTATGTTTAGAGACAAAGCGGTATGTATGACTAATCATCTATTCCTTAACGGATGTTATAGAGAGGAAATCGAAAAGCTATCTACTGAAGGTCCATTATTTGATACGGAATGTTCTAAGGTTCTTGGCCTCCATCAGCTTTTTTTAAAACATAAAGATAGATATCGAGCTTATGGAGTCCAAGATTATGAGAACTGTGTTGAATTACAAAATTTGGTAGCCTTAAATGTAATGTGCAGAGTATACGACCTTTAGGCGGTACAATTGTTTAACTAAGCTTAAATTAATTTCAATATTAGAGAGAGGAAGTTTATGTCATACAAAACAGAGCAAGAGTCCTTTTGGGCTGGCGATTTCGGAGCTAATTACATTGATAGAAACAATTCTGAGCAACTACTTAATTCTAAAGTTGCTCTGTGAGCAAAAATGCTTAATTCAGCAAATAATGTAAACTCGATTCGGGAACTTGGCTGTAACATCGGATTAAACTTGGTTGCTCTCAAGCGTCTGCAACCATCTCTTAGCCTTAGCGGTTATGAAATTAATACAGAGTCTGCTCGCCAAGCGTCTGAGTTTAATGTAGCAGATATTAAGCAAGGTTCGATTCTAGAGAATATCGAAGACGGAAAGGTAGACTTAACGTTTATTTGTGGTGTGCTCATCCACATCAATCCAGAGTATCTGGATAGTGTTTACGCTAACCTTGTTAATGGCTCAAATAGATACGTTCTTGTCGCAGAGTACTATAATCCAACCCCTACCGAAATTCCATATCGGGGGCACGAAGGAAAGCTATTCAAACGCGACTTCGCCGGAGACTTAATCGATAAATACGGGCTGAAGTTGATTGATTATGGATTCGTTTACAAGCGCGATAACTGGGCACCGCAAGACGACATAACATGGTTTTTACTAGAAAAATAATCAAGTTTAAGCATTTCTATATTGCGTCCGCTGCCGACTTGGGGCTGTAAGATTACGAGAATGGCATTGACGAATTTTGAGGATAAAAATGATTAGAAAAATTAATTTCGAACCAATATATGAGTTATTTTCCAAACAAATTGCCTGGAAAACGAAGAAAGTAAGATTCTTTGGTAGAATTCCTTTTTTTCGTAAATTAGGTTTTTCTTCTTTTCCTATAGGCATATTAGACTCTGGTTCTCTTCGAGCTTGCTCAACTGGCAAAGACATCCCCCAGATACTAAGTGAGCTAAATGAAAAAGCATTTTGTGATGGTATTTTTTTAAAGCCTGACACTATGTTAACAATATCGGATGAATTTAATAACCTATCCTTTAAATCTAGAGATGTTGCCAAAGAAAGCAGAGAATTTTCGGGGCTAAGTCTTGATGGTTCGGAAAATCCAGGTGAAGTTAATGTTTATGCCTCTCTAAATCCACACCTCCTAATGCCAATTTTAAAAGATATTGCGCATCATGATCTCACTCCCATCGCAGCGTCATATCTTGGCGCTAAGCCTTGCTTAATGAATACTGCTATTCTTTTGACATTCCCAGGCGGGGCTGATGACAATCCAGATTTCGGGTTTCATTATGACGTGGATGATTTCCGCTTTCTAAAAGTGTTTTTTTATTTAACGGACGTGGACATCGATGGCGGCGCTCACGAAGTGATACTTAAAAGCCATAAGTACAAAAAAAGTTTTTTTAAGTTCTTTAATAGACGC
Organism: uncultured Alphaproteobacteria bacterium; assembly: GCA_964480315.1. Taxonomy (GTDB): domain Bacteria; phylum Pseudomonadota; class Alphaproteobacteria; order HIMB59; family HIMB59; genus HIMB59. The sequence continues at coordinate 11,666 of CAYZPP010000014.1, forward strand.
CTCTCGAAGGTTCCGGAAGACCTGAGGGCGTCGGTACACACAATTATTGGTAAAAAAGGGTTTGGCTTTTTTGAAGACACATTTTGCTATCACCGAGGCACTGCACCTAGCCCAAGTCGGCATCGTGTAATGCTGCAGTTTGAATTCGGCATTTCGTGCTAGGTTTTCTTTTTTTTACTCTTAATATCAATCAATGTGAATCAAATACATGATGACTGACGTTCGTAAGCTTTACAGAAGAGATATTGATGGACTGAGGGCCTTGGCAGTTGTATCGGTTATAATTTTTCATGCCAACCATAGTTTAATCCCAGGAGGTTATCTCGGGGTCGATGTTTTTTTTGTAATCTCAGGATTTTTGATTACCAGATTGTTGGTAAAGGAGATGCAGGCAGAATCATTTTCCATTATAAATTTTTATGAAAGAAGGGCTCGCAGGATCTTGCCGGCTCTCTTCTTTATGCTGGTGCTATGTCTTCCCCTAGCCTGGCAATTTCTCCTCCCCCACCAATTGAAGGACTTTGGGCAAGCATTAGGGTCTATTGCTTTATTTGTATCTAATTACTTCTTC
>CAYZPP010000015.1:0-10881 GCA_964480315.1 uncultured Alphaproteobacteria bacterium
TTCTTATCATTATTGTTAGTGGTTACTATCTGGTTAACTGTTGGTTGCTTGTTGGTTACTATCTGGTTAGAATGCTGGTTATTCTGTTGGTTATCCTCTTGGTTAGCGCCTTGGTAGTTTTTATACTTAACTATCTGTAAAACAGTACCTTTCTTGCTTTTTTTAGTGGTTATTTCCTTGGTTAACTCTAAACGCTCTAAAGACGTTCTAACTTTCTGAATACTCAAACCAGTTTCATTACTTAACAATTCCCTTGAAGTTAAAAACGAACCAGCCTTGACTATTTGCCCTCTATAGTTGTTATCTTTATGGTTAGCTTTTAACAAACAATGTAGAAACAATCTAAAGGTATCAGGTTCATCATACCACTCCCATTCTAATAGCTGTCTGTGTAATTTAATCCAGCCTTCCATTACTTATTTTTTACAAAGTTAGTTAATTCTTCAATAAGAAATTGAGCATCTTCAACGTCTAAAGTTGTGAATCTAGTTTCAATTTCATAATCCGAATCAAAACCGATATTTAAATAAAACCTGTCATTTTTGTTTTCGTATGCTTTTAAAAATGTTTCGTTTTCTACGTTTTGAATTAGTTTTACAATCATAATTTTACTTTTTAGTTTACTTATTAATTAAATTTTTTTACCCTAAACCTAAGCTTTTTAAAACACTAACTTCTTCGGCTTTAAATGATTTGGTTTTCATTCTACTATAAAAAGTTTTCTTACTAATTTTAAGCTTTTCAATAATAAAACTTTTCTTTAATCCTCTGCTTTTTATCTGATTTTCAATATCTTTTATTTCGATCATAACGCTAATTTACACTATTTAGTTTATTTAAAAAAATTATTCTTTATTTATTCCTCTTCTATTCTAAAATAAAATATATTCTCTAGTTTTTCTTTAAGGTGGTTAAAGTCCATTAACGTAGATTCATCATTTATATCTAGGTAGCCTTTTACCTTTCTCTTATAATGTATTAAAGTAGTACGATCCTTTCCTAATAGCCTACTAGCATCCTCCTGGATAGCTCCATAAATCTCAGTAGCAAAATAACTATACATAGCACGAGCATTTATTAAAGGTTGCTTTCTTGAGTCGCTTACAACCTCGCTAACCTCAACTTTATAGTAATTACAAACTATCCTAAGAAGTTTTTCTAAAGTGAAGGAGCTGGTATCTTCATAATCTCCTAACATCTCCTCTACCATTGGAAAGCTTAACCCCTTTACACCCATTCTAAAAGCTATTAACAAATCTTTTTTAGTGTACATCTTCTAACTCTTTTAACTGTTCTACGTTGTACCATCTCAAAGCTTTATCATAAATATCTACTATATCATTTATAAGCTCCTTTGTTTGTTTATCACCAATATCTAAAAGGTTTTGTACTTTGTTTTTATTGTGTAGTACTGTAGCATGATGCTTTTTAACGCTATTAGCTATTCTAGTAAGTGGTAAGCTAGTCATTAAACAAGCTAAGTATAAATAAGCACTTCTAGCCGTAGATACATTTAACAGTCTATTCTCTTTAGATATTTCATCAATGCTAACACCAGTATAAATAGATACAGCATCACCTAACATCTTTAACTTATCCTCGTTAAATGGTATGTCCTTTTCACTTCTCAGGGTAGCTATGGACTCCCTTAAAGAAAGTCCCTTTAAAGCTAGTGAGTGAATTTTGTATAAATCAGTTTCGTTATATTTCATTTTAATAAGTTTAATTGGTTTTCTAATTCGCTATAACAATCTGTTAATATTCTTTGCATAGTCATTGATGCGGTTTTAACCTCACCACTTACAGCATCTTTAATGTTTAAAGTACTTCCATACTCTGCTAAATTTTGTGCAAATATCATTAAATGAGTTTCAATCTTTTCTATTTCCTGTTGCTTAGTCATAATTTTATTTATTTACAAGTTTACAAACCTCAGTCATTACATCCATTTGGTTTAATCTAATCTGAGCCTCTTTAGTCCAATAATCTCTACTTTCATCACTTACAGACGTATCTCTATTTTCTTTAGCTTCATGGAATAAGTCTTGATACTTTTTAGTTAAGTCTAATACTCCTATTAGTAATTTTGTTTGCTCGTTCATTTTAATTTAGTTTTAAGTGTTTCTAAAAATTGGTTTTTGTTTTTTTCGTTATAATACTCATTAAGTATAAAAGCTATGCTACCAGCTAACTCATTTACCTCTAAGTTTGGATCTACTGAATCAATAGCCTCAATTAATTCCTTTGTTAGTGTTAAATTCATGTCTTTTAGTTTAGTGATACGTAAATGTAATATTAATTTTCTAATACTAAACTATCAAAACACAAAAAAGCCCTATAAAATTAATTACAAGGCTTGTTTAGAATGATTCTAAATAGTGTTATAGTGCTACAATACTAAACTCTATTCTAGGTTTTAACTTATCTAAATGCTTGTAAGCGTTAATCTCTAAACATTTGTTATCGTTTTTTATAGCTTTAGCTTTCTGTAAACAATCCAGCACCACTTTTAAACTATTATCTAAATCAGGTCGCCTAGAATCGTAAAACACATCAATAATAAATTTAAAGTTACCTTCTATTATTTTGTAATTGTATTGCAGCATCTGATATAAAAAACTCTTTTCATAATCATAAAGCTTTTTTTGTTTACCTAATCCACATCTATTACCTAGTCTAATAACTTTATAGCAATTACTTTTAGATGGTGTATTACCCGTTATTATGAACTTTTGCATCTTCTTTCTCTTTTCTTAAAATAGATAAATCTTGCTGCATAGAGCTTATAATATCTCTCATTATATCAAACTGGCTCTTAACCTTTCTATAAAGTGCCTCAGCTTCTCCCTCATCAACTCTAAAATGATAGTTCTTAAGTTCTGATTTCATTTCAGCTTTACCAGCTGTTTCACCCTCTTTAATATATTCTAGCTTCTTTACTGCTAAGTTTCTCTTTCTAAAATTGTAGGCTTTATTATATTCACTTAAAGCATCACCAACTAAAGAACTAAACGTAAAAGAATAACCGCATAACTTTTGCTTTGCAGATGTCAACAACTCACCATCTTTGTGAGAATTAGAAGAGTACCAGCTAATTACTTTGCTGATACCCTCTATTAATATGTCTAACTCTTTACTATACATAATTAAAATGGCAAATCATCACTAACATTACTAGCTACATCATCCTCCATAAAATTACTTTCTATACCGCCTTTTATTTTTACAGGTGAATCTGTGCTTTCCTTTTGGATGAACCAAGCATCTAAAGAGTTAAAGTATCTGTCTTTACCTGTTTTTGGATCATTCCAGGCTCTACCTCTTAGATTAAACTTTACTAATAGTCTATCACCTACATTTACACCGTTTAACTTGTCACAGTTATCTTGTGTTAATTGCATTGCTATATCTTGTGGATATTGGCTAGAGTCATCAGTAATAACAAACTCTCTTTTTTTAAACTTATCACTAATTACATTAGTTTCGCTTACTACTTTTACACTACCTTTTAATTCGTACATATTACTTAAAGTTTATATTGTCAAACTGTTGGTCAAGGTCAGTTGATACCTCATTTTGTTTTAAATAACTTATTAACTCTACTGCTCTATCCTGAGTTAGTGATGTGTCAAATATCTCTCTTTCTATGTATTCCATCTCTTCCATCTGAATAGCGAAATTATTAGTTAGTAACATTGTTTCTAGCATAATAGCGGTGTTTAAATCGCAATACTCTATATTATTGTCATAGCTCATAACTTACTTTTTATTTAGGTTATCTCTAATCTCCTCTAATTCTTTTCTTTGCTGAGGTTTCATAAACTTAAATGTACTAAGAACTTTGTTTATCTGATCAAGATTACACTCTTTAGCTTTCTCAAACTTACTATCAGTCATTAACTGTTTAACTTCTGTTTTAACTGGAGGTTTAATATCGTCAGAATGGCTATTATCTGAATCATCAATGCTCCCAGTTGCAACCATGAAATTATATAATAATGTGTATTTTAAAGCATAAGTAGTAGCTTTCCCCGCACTTTTATCCTGTGAGTCAACCCCATGTCCGTAACCTTGCAACTCAATGCTTTCTCCGCTTTCATGGTATAATTTATAAGTTGTAACAACTTCAGTAAATACAGACTGCTTTTTTTTTATTTGCTTGTAATTGTTTACTTCCTCCCATTTTTCAACCGTAACTGTTGGCTCTATTTTTACAGGAAATATTGCGAGCCCGTTTTTAATCATTGCTTTACCGATTACATTTTTAACGTCTTTGTCTGCGATTCCTTTGTAAACAAAATTACCCGTACCTACGTTTAAATTTTTTTCTATGTTTCGGACTTCTGAAGAAACCGAAACAACTGCTTTAACTAGATTTTTCATGTTTTTAATTTTAAAGGGTTCTACTTTTGCTTCCATGTTCCGTTTTTTGTTTTAATTATTAATTCTGCCGTACTGTCAAAGTCATGGATAGCTTGTAATAGTTTTGTAGCCGTTCCACATACACTACGCTTTTCTTGAAAGATTACTACGTTATTATGTTTGTTACTTAGCTTTTTAGATGTTCTAATACTTTCGGCTAACTCTTCATTACTTTTCTTAGTTTGAGCGTGTAAAAACGCTCCTAAGTCATTTGTTGGTTTACTCATTGTTTTTGTTTTAAGTTGTTGCTTGATATTTAAACTCTTCAAAAGCTTCCTCGATTAAATCTACACCCGAAAAGATAGAGTATCTTTCTATTAAGTCAGATACGTTATTATCATTCTCATCGTACCAATCACCTACAATATCAAAAGACTCATCAGCTGGTGTATAATAATCACCGCTATCATAAGAATGTTCAACATCTACTGTAAATAATTTCTCTCTGTTAGATCCTAATGCGATTGTTACTGTTGTTTGAGTTGTCATAATGTTTAGCTTTTTGCGTTTGTGTTTTACAAATATAGTAATAAAATTCTAATATACAACTACAAAAAATTAATTTTTATTTTTAAATCGTGTGGAGATGGTTCTTTACCTCCAAAGTAAGGGTATAACCTTTTACCAAACCAATAACCCTTATTAGCTTTTAACTTCAATCTAATGTTTTGACTTATGCAAACTTTTAATATTTGCTTTTCATGTCTATTACCTTTTATATAGAAATACTCAAAGATCAAAACCCTATCTAAGTCCTCGTTATATCTCCAGCCTAATCTATGGCTATTGTTATGGTGGTTAATATCACCAAAACCGAAAAGCTTATTTATTTGTGTTTCTAGTTGGTAACTACCATTATATCTACAGCTAGGAGTAAATACAACATCAGCAACCATACTACGCTTATATATAAACGGTCTAAATCTAAAACCTGAGTAATGATACCCCTTTTTTATTTTAAACGTCTTAAAACGGCTCATTTTCTCTTATCCTCTTTTTCGGTTAACTCTTTAAGCCATCCGTAAACTGGTACAACCATCATTAAAAGTACAGCTACTAATAAAAATAGAATTACTAATAATGTTGTAATGGCTGCAATCACTTCTAAGCCTGTAATGTAGTAAGCTAAAAAACCTAAAAAGATTATTGAAATACTACCGTAAATAATTGTTAATTTTTTCATTATATATAATTTAATAGTTAGTAAAAAAGGGAGGGCTAAACCATCTCCTCACCTTTGATTTGTAATTTAGTTACCGTTTTCATGTTAATCATTCTAAAAGCGTTTTTTTGCATATCCCATACAGGTAGTAAACCTTTAGCGATTGGATCGTATGCCATACCGTTACCGTTAACCCCTTTTTTAACATTCAATCTAGCTACCATGTTTCTAACTGTTCCGTCTTTCTTAATGAACTCAATAGAAAAAATAGTGTTTTCTGCTGTTTGAATCTGTGCTAATACTGTTGTGAAATCTTGCATAATGTTTGTGTTTTAGTTAGTGCTCTACAAATATATGTATTATTTTGTTAATACAAACTATTAAATTAATATTATTTCAAAATAAGGCATAAAAAAAGAGGAGCCCACAACAGCCCCTCATAAACACAAACAAAAAAACACCCCTATAGAAAGGGTATAGACTCTTAATTTACCTCATTAAATAACATTATAAATGTATCCTCTGAGATAGCACCAGTTAATAGCAATAAACCTAATACCGCTATTATAACCGCTGTTAATTTCATTTTATTTAATTTGTTCTTTCCAATTACCTCAACACCGTCTACGATTGTTTTAGCACCTTTAGAACTCATTAACCAATTTCCTACTAATCCTATTACTTTTTTCATTTCTTTTGAATTTCGTTAATTATCTCAAGCTCTAATATATCAAAATCTCCTAATATATTTAAAAGCTCTTTATAAGTTGTTTTTGAATGACCTATAAAGTTTTCGCTTTTAGTTCTACCTAACAATATACATCCATGAGTATCTTTATCCGTATTACCTGAGTGTATTCTAATACCTGAGAAACTTATACCGTTATCATCTCTTACCGTTAAATCAGGTTTATTATAAACTAAAGGCATTAACTCTTTGAATCTATTAGAGTAGCTTAAAGTAACTGAGTATTTACCACAAGGTATAGCCGTTTCTCCATAGACTTTAACTCCTTTTGGTCTTGCAATGTCCTCCAATGTATAGCAGAACTCAACACCATCAATAAAAAGTCTACCTATAGTGCTTTTACTTGTGTAAATATCTCTAATTAATGTAAGCTTCATTTTATTTACTTTGTTATTTAGAACCTTTTAAAGCACTTTCTAAAACTGTTTTAGCCTCGTTAATTTGGTTTAAGTATTTAGATGCTTCTACACCTGTTAAACCTTTTGGTAGTTCTGATTGATAAGCTAAATTAACTAATACTTCTAATGCTTGTTCTTTGTTCATTTTACAAATATAATCAATTATCTGATTTACTAGCCTTTTCTACGTGGTTTTTATCAATACTGTTAAGCATACTAGATACTATTTTCCCTGTTCTTAATAGAGTATTGTTAGCCTTGTTAATACCTAATACCTTGCTTATGGTTTCATCCTCATCTCCAAACTTATAACCGTTTTTGTTTATTAGCACATCATTTAATAAGTTAGATAGTACAACATTACCGAGTTGATCAATTGATATAGCTATAGTTTTAAAATAAGCTCCTAACCTTTTAATACTTAATCGTAGTGTAAATAAAGAATACAGCCACCCTACAGGTAGTAGAATGGCTGAAAGTAAAATTGATATTATTAACAATATAAAGCCTAACATTAAACTTGCTCAACTAATATAACGTCAGCCTCAGACCAACCAAAAGTATCAGCTATTATTTTACGTTGTAAATCTTTATAAGTTAGAATTGACCAACTAATAACATCAGTAATAGGATAAGTAAAATTAACTATCCTTTTATTTGCTTCGCTATCCCATGCTTTAAAAAAGTACTTACCAGCTAATAAATTAACCTCAGATGAATAAACCTTATATTCAAATCTTAGTAATCCATCTGATAATAGTTGGTTGTCACTTGCTACTTGATTAACTGTGATAACTGGGTTTGTTATCACATCCCCGAAATCACTTGTTAATGTTCCCGTTACTTTGTAATAAATTGAATTTTCCATTTTTTATATTTATGTTGCGTTTGTTATTATTCCGTTTTCAATTGTAAAATTAGTATATACGCCTGTTCCTGTAAAACCTGTGTTTCCGTTTGTTTTTATTGTACTATTATCTAACACTTCAAATACTTTTACAGGTGTTGTGTCATTGTCGTAAATAGCTAATGCGCTTCCTGTTGAAGTTCCACCTCCTTTGATTGCCACAGGCTCTTTTAAACATATTTTTTCAGTACCTACCCTAGCGTTTCCTCCTACTATAAAATACCCTAAACTTCCAGCAATACCACTTTCGTAAAAATGTACACCGCCACCAGTTCCTCCCTGTTGGATGCTATGCATTAAACCAGTACCAAAATAAAATTTAACAGCATTTCTTCCGAGTTCAATTCCGCCATGCGTATCACCATCGTTAATCCTCCAAACATTAGAAGTACTACCTTCTAAACCTAAATAGCCACCGCCACCCGCTTTTGATTTGAAATTAGTTGAATTTACTTGATTAAATATTGTTAATGCGTCGTCATTATTGTTAACATTAATAGCAACAGCTCCTGAATCCGCCCACCTTGTATAGCCTTGCCAATATCCTCCGAATTCAAAATTAATAGGCGCAACCTCTGTTGCTGTGTCTACGTCAAAATCAAAGGTTAATTTATTATCACCTAAATAAACCGTTCTATTCCCCGTTAATGTACCGTCAGCAGTGTAGATTGAATCACCACCAATAGCAACCCATGCAGAACCTGTATAAGATATTAAAGAATCTAAAGTTTCATTATAACATAAAGTACTTTTTTGCGGTGTAATATCATTCCAAGTAGTACCATCATATCTAACCCAATCACCTAAAGAAACCGTACCCCATCCAGCATTAACACTTGCACCACTAGATATCACATAAATATCACCACTATTACTAGTTGGTGGAGCTGCACTACCATCTACAAAGTCTAAAGCAGCTGGTAAAATTAATTCATCAGTAGATTCTAAAACCCCTAATTCATTTCTCCAAGCTACATCACCATTATTGGCACCGCTAAACCATTTAGGATTATGTATATCACCCTCCGCACTTATATTTTTATGTAAAATTGCCATATTAACTATAAAATATTAATCCCTTCTTATTAACTTGTGGCACATCAGCACACTCATTAAATAAAGGAAATTTAGTACTATCATTGTCTTTTATCTCATCAACATAGCTAACCATATCTTTTCTCCAAAAGTCTGCTTTATTCATGTAGAAATCTCTACTTTGTGAATATTCAAAACTTTTAGTCTGATCGGTAAACTCTGTATTATTACTCATAGCCCCCTGATTAGTTAGCTGAGTATGTACCTTTGAGTAGCACTCATAAACTATGTAATGAGCTAACATAGGCTTAATAAAGCTTTCTAGTAATGTTGAGTTATCAGTAGTTAAAGTATTCCCCTCAATCTGAGTTAATATTTCATTGTAAAACTTTTTACCTAATACACTTCTTACATATTTACGCTGACTTGTAATTATGTAATTATCGAAGTATGTTTGATCAAAAGCTAAATCATCAACCGCTAAATTCTTAACCTCTGTTGAGGTCATTATATTAGTATTAAATGCCATCTTTATCCTCCTCTTTATCTTCCGTAGTTTCTATATTCCCTACAGAGTTTTGATTAATAAAATTCTCACCTCTTAAATCATCTTCAAAAGGTTTTAATCCTAACATTGACCTACCCTCGTTAATAGTTGTAACAGCGTTAATGTCTAAACTACCTGAGTTACCAACTGGAGCTACATTAAGAATACTAATCTCTATATTATTCCATTTAGTATCTCTTTTAATAATTCTATTAACAGCTCTTAATAAAGGCTCTTGATAATCAGGAATTACAACAGAGTTCATAAACTTGTCGTACTCATCTTTTACCTGTTGGTTACTTCCTAACTTTCCAGCTGTTTCTAAACCAGCAATACCAGGAGTGATACGGTGAGCTACAATAATAGCTTTCTCTGATAGATTAGATAAAGTTAAAAACTCTCCCTCTCTTTCATTCTCTAGCTGTTGTATTACTGCTGCTTGCTCAGGTGAGTCTAATAACTCGATTAATATCTTGTCATTTTTACCCTCACCTACATAAGTATCTTTAATCTTATTAACGTATTCTTGTGCATTCATACCGTCAGGTACTTCACCAAACATCTGCATCAATACACTAGGAAAAAACCCGTTATCAAATTTATCAATATTGTATTTAGGTATTCTATATTCTATATCAATCCAATTTAAAGCACCTACATAATCAGGTAAACCGTAGTAATTAAACTCAGGGTACTTTCTCATTATGTGTAATAAGTATTCACTTTTTTGACTTCCATCGTAAAAAGTAAGCCTACTATTAATTGGGTATTGACTAGTTGGAGCATTACTGTTTAAAATATCTCTCCAAAAGTTAGAAATGTATGCTCTTTTCTTATCCTTAGACTTTCGTACTGTTGTAGCATCCTCACAATATAAAGCGGTGTAGTCACCTACTTTTTTAACATGAGGGTAACAATTACCAGTAATTACAAAAGACTGCATAAGCTCTTTAAACACATCCCTAAGCGTATCTCCTTCAGGGTTAACCTCCATGTACCACTCTTGAAAGCCATTATCTAGCTCCTCAAAAGTTTTCTCCTCACCATCTACTTTAAAAAGAAACTGTTTACCTAGTGCAAAAGTTATCTTTTGATTAATTATAGAACTATGAGTACTTGAACGTCTAGCCCTTTTAGCTAAATCATTTACATATATATTATCGGAGTCTTGAAAAAATGGAATCCAATTTTGTAATATATCCTGATTTGGTTCTTTCTCCTTATCAATGATAGGAGTAGTAACTGGATCAGCTTTAGGCTTGACAGTAGAACCTTTTATCTTATTTATCTTCTTTTGGCTCATCTATTACTACGTCTAAAATGTGTGCAAAACCGTTGTTATTAAGCTTTTTTAAATCTTTCTGAGTTGTATTAAGTGTTAAATTAATTACACCAATATTCTTACCCATGATTTTTTTACCTAAAAAGCTTTCTTTTATAGTAAATTTTTTCATATAGTTTAAATATAATAAAAATAAAGTTATTATTTAGAATCATTTTAAATAAGCGGTTAAATGTTTAGTTATGTATTTATTTATTAATATTGTATAACGGTTAAAGTAAAAGCTTTTTATTGCTTTTTACTTTTGTGTTATAGTTAGTTTAAGATAATGCGAATAAGTAAACTAATAATTTGTAAATAAGACAAAATTTAAACAAAAT
>CAYZPP010000016.1:0-10791 GCA_964480315.1 uncultured Alphaproteobacteria bacterium
TTGGTTATATTCCTTGCCTAAATGATCGTGAAGATCATATTCAAATGATTGAATCTTTGATAAAATCGGAACTTCAAGGTTGGTAATATTGAGAGAAGATTTAATACAACAAAAAAATAATAGCTCTAAATGGTTTAAAGAATTACGTAATCAAATGGTGGGTTCAATAGAAAAAATTGAAGGAAAAAAATTTGAAGAAAAAAATTGGGAACGTCAAGGTGGTGGTGGTGGACTGATATCTAAGCTTAAGGGGAGTATATTTGAAAAAGTTGGTGTAAATATTTCGACTGTTCATGGTGAATTTTCAGAAGAATTTAGAAAAAATATGCCAGGCACTGACCAAGATCCATCTTTCTGGGCAAGCGGGATTTCAGTTGTAGCTCATATGAAAAATCCTAAAATTGCGGCAGCTCATTTTAATACGCGCTTTATTGTAACTTCTACAAAAAGTTGGTTTGGGGGAGGTTGTGATCTCACACCCGCAGTTGCTGAAGAGAAAGAAACTAGAGAATTTCATGTTGGATTAAAAAAGACCTTAGATATACATGATTCGAATTATTATCCTATTTTTAAAAAAGAGTGCGATGAATATTTTTATTTAAAGCACCGGAAAGAACCAAGAGGCATTGGGGGTATTTTTTTTGATAACTTAAATACTAATAATTTTGAAAATGATTTAAATTTTATCAAAGATATTGGTCAATTTTTTATTAACTTTATTATTTCAAATACTAATCGGAAAAAAGATTTAAAATATGATAACAATGATCTTAAAAAACTGTCCCATAAAAGATCAAGGTATGTTGAGTTCAATCTTTTACATGACAGAGGAACATTATTTGGACTAAAAACAGGAGGTAATATTGAAGCTATTCTTATGTCTATGCCGCCTGAGGCAAAATGGGAATAAATTTCTAATTTAAATTAATAAGATTTTCAAGATCTCTAGAAAAATCATCTACTTTATTCCAATCAGTAAATTCAAAATTTTTAGACGTGTCTGTCGGTCCTTTTGTAATATACATAATTAATCTTATCATTTGCTTATCAATAAATTTATAACTCGGGTAATTGATCTTACCTGCAAAAACAGCTGTTATATTAGGATTCCAATTTAATTTTTTTAAAAATTTTATAACATAAGGATTTGTTAATGGTGTATTTTTGCATGACTTTCTGGCAACAACATTCACACTAAAAAAAGCTGTTTTTATATTATCTAATATTTTTTTATTTTCTTTTATAAAATTTTGAATTTTAAGACTATGCTTTCCATAACGAATACTAGCTCCCACTACTACTGTATCGAATTCTTGAATATTGATATCTTTGTATTGGTTTATCGAAATTAATTGGATCGATTCTCTATTATGTAATGCCTGATATATCTTCTCACATATAATTTTTGTTTGACCATCTGTTGTCGAAAATAAAATCAGTGTTTTTTTCATATTTAAAATTTTTTTCTTTATTACCTTTTTTTTAAGTCTAGAGTAATAAATTATAATGAATAAAGAATATACATTTTTGGGATTAAATATGGAGAAAATCTCTATTTCATATGGTATTTTTCTTATAATTTGGGGATTGTGGATTACTAATATGACCGGTAGTGACTCTTTGACTTCCTTAATTCCTTCTATCTTAGGGCTACCAATACTAATTTTATCTTTTTTAGCTATTTTTATTCCTAGCAAAAAAAAATTACTCATGCATATCGTTGTAACTCTGGGTCTTATCATTTTTTTAGGTGGTCTTGATTTTTTTAGAAATATTGCAAATCCATTCGAAAACTTATGGGCAGATGCATCAAAGTTAATGATGCTTATAACCGGGTCTCTTTTCACATATTTGTGTATTCAGTCTTTTATCTTTATTAGAAAAAATAAACAATAATCCTTTTTTATTGAAATAAAATGGTTCTGACTGTACTAACAGTTGAATAATGAACTTAACTCAAGGGGATATTAAATCTCAATTAATAAAAATTGCTTTTCCAGCAGGTATTGGAATGATGTTTCATACTTTTTATAATATTACGGATACTTTTTATGCAGGCTTAATTGGATCAGAGGCTATCGGTGCAATGGCTATTACTTTTCCTGTATTTTTTATCCTTCTAGCCTTAGCTATTGGGTTTTCACAAGGCACAACAGCACTTATTTCAAATTATATTGGCGCTAAAGACCTAAGGAGTGCATGTGAAATTTATATTCAAGCTTTGATTTATTCATTAATTATCTCAATTGCTGTGGGATTAATGATTTTTTATTCATCAGAATGGATATTTAATTTTTTTGGTGCTGATGGAAATTTTTTGTTGATGGCAATTAGTTATATTAGTGTCATTGCACTTGGGGCACCCTTCATGATCCTGAATTTAGTTGTCAATTCTGCATTAAACTCAATTGGAGATACAAAAAAGAATAGAAATATTATGATATTTGGTTTTTTTCTAAATATTGGTCTGAACCCGATACTTTGCTTCGGTTTGTTTTTAATACCCTCTCTAGGAATTGCTGGGATAGCACTATCAACAGTAATCGTTCAAGTGATAGCAACGATATACTTATTCTATTATGTTTTAAAAACAGAAATGTTAAAAAATTTTGATATTTCTATGCTGAAAATTAAAATACATTTTCTGAAAAGTTTCATATCTCAGTCATTACCGACATGCTCAAGTTATCTCATGATTGCATTTGGTTTTTTTGTTATCACAAAATTCGTTACTTTATACGGACCTTCAGCTGCAGCTGCTTTTGGCATAGCCTGCAGAATAGAGGAATTAATCCTTCTTCCAACTATTGGGCTAAATACCGCTCTACTCTCTATAGTAGGTCAAAGTTACGGAGCTAAAAAATTTCGTAGAGTTAGAGACAGTTATATGATTTCTTTAAAGATAGGCTTAATAATGATGTTTTTTGGCTTCTTAGGTTTAATATTTTTTGGAGAATACCTGTCTTCGTTATTTACTAAAGACTTAGAAGTTATTAGGCTGTCCAAAGATTATCTATTTATTTTTGCATTTTCTACTTTCTTTTTTGTTGTCACTCATATGAGTGGTTCGATTTTTCAAGGAATTAAAAAACCTTTATATACAACTTTGTACGCCTTTGTGAGATTAGGAATACTTCCATTAACCGTACTATATACAATTGATAACTATTTTGATTTTGGATTAAATGGAATTTGGATTGGTATACTGTCCATTAATATTGTTGCGGCTATTATAATTTTCTATCATTTGAAAAAAGTTTTATTTTCAATTGAAAAAATTTAGAAAATTAAGCGGGTTTTTTACTAAAAGTTTTTTTCTTCTTTGTAAAAGTCTTCTTTGTTTTACTCTTAAAAGTAAACTGCTTACTTCCTTTTCCTCCTGATGCTTTAGGAGAACCAAATTTAGCTCCCCCTCTAGGTCCTTTTCTAGGCTTACCCTTATAAGATTTAGAAGATCCAGACCTTGATGACCCTCCAGATTGAGACTTGTAACTTGGATTAATGAGTTTTTGTATTGCATCCCATTTTCCTCTATCAGCATTTGTAAGAAAAGTTAAAGCGAAACCTTTTGCACCTGCTCGAGCAGTTCTACCAATACGGTGAACATAGTCCTCAGGGCTTTGAGTAATATCATAGTTGATAACATGTTCTATATGAGGGATATCTAAGCCTCTGGCAGCAACATCTGTAGCTACTAAAATTCTGAACTTTAATTTACGATAATTTGAAATAACCCTGTCTCTTTTGCTTTGCCTTAGATCACCATGAATAGCGTCTACACTATAATCTTCACCTCTAAGTTTTTTAGCCAGTCTCTCAGCGCCTCTCTTAGTTTTTACAAAAACAATAATAGACCCTGTTCTTTTATCTAATTCCAAAACTAATTGGTCATACTTACTGGCTTCAGTGACTTGGAGTGTTTCTTGCTTCACATTTTCAATTGGCTTATTATCTCCCCCTACAGCAATTCTAGCAGGCTGATGAAGAAATTTTTCAGCCAAAGACATTATATTTTTAGGGATAGTAGCTGAAAATAACAAGGTTTGGTGTTTGGGTAATTTTGAAAGAATTTTATTAATATCTTCGCTAAAGCCCATATCCAACATTCTGTCAGTTTCATCTAGAACTAAGAATGTGGTTGTTTCAAGCTTAAGAGTTTTTCTTTGTAAGTGGTCCATTGTTCTACCAGGGGTACCCACTACAATTCTTGCATTTCTTTTTAACTGTTGAAGTTGTTTAGGCATAGGGTCCCCTCCAATTAACAATGCTGTTGGAATAGGGTTTGTTCTATCTAAAAGCTCTCGAATTGATTGAAGTACCTGAGCAGCCAATTCTCTGGTTGGAGTGAGTATTAAAGCATTATTTTTTGGATTTTTAATTAGATGAGTAATTAAAGGTATAGCAAAAGCTATAGTTTTTCCTGTACCAGTTTGGGCTGTACCTAAGATATCTTGTCCTTTTAGAGCTAAAGGAATTGCTTGTGCTTGAATTGGGGTCGGTAGGTCAAATTTTAATCTTTTTAAAGATATATTGAGCGATTCATCAAGTTTAAGTGCAGTAAATGTATCCATGTTTTTAAGCTAAAAAGAAATTTATTAATCTATAAGGAATCTCAATTAGTTATTTCGGCTAGAACTATCATATTCTTGTGAAATAACCTAAGAAGTAATTATGAACTTTTAATATAGTCCGTATACAAAAACTGTGTTTTATTAATAGCTATGGATCATAAGTTAGATTTAATCATCAATCAGACATCTTTTAATATTAAAAAAAATTCTGGAATGCTAATAATTGATGAAGTTAATGGTTTTTGCACAGTTGGAGCAGGCAATTTGGCCCCATTAAAAAAAAATTATCAAGTGGAAAATATGGTTAAAGAAACTAACAAATTAGCAAAAATATTTGATAAAAAATCACTCCCTATTGCACTTTTTTTAGATACACATGAGGATGATAGGCCAGAACACCCCTATCCTCCTCACTGTATCAAAGGCACTGGCGAGGAGAAAATAATTAAAGAGCTTGAGTGGCTCATGACGAGTAAAAATTTAAAAATCAATAAGGACTGTATTAACGGTTTTATTGGTGCCATCAATTTAAAAACTAATCAGAATTTGTTCATAAGTTGGATTAAGGATCATCAAATTAAAAGCTTAATAGTTACAGGGATTTGTACAGATATTTGTGTTTTGGACTTTGTTCTAACTTGTATGTCTGCAATAAATCATAAAATAATTTTGCCATTAAAAGAAATAATTGTGTATAGCAAAGCTTGTTCTACTTATGATATGGATATAGATGATGTTAAAAGATTGGATTTAGATGAAAAAATGGTACATGACCAAGAGACTTATCATAATTTAGGTTTGAAAATTATGCAGATGAGAGGAGCTTTGATAGTAAATAAGATTACTTTTTAAAGTAATCTAAAGTCCTTCAAGTCAACAAAATGGATTACCATAAAAGAGATTATGATCTCTAAACTGAATACAAAGGTTTTGTTTTACTCGTTTTGAAGGAGCAACTATATCAAAAACAGCTTGAGATTATAATAAGTATTAACTAATTAATTTTTGTTAAAGCTGACTAGATTGAGCCAAAATTTAATGTATTTGTCTGTTTGTGTAAAATTTTTCATGACCAAAATATAAGCTTAATTAATAAGATTTACTGTTGCTAAAAATAATTAGCAGACGTGCTTTAAATATAAAATTAATAATAGTAATGAATGGCTGTTATGAGGAATTAACATGAGTAAAATCTTATAATTATTGTTAAATTTTAAGTGTCTTAGGCGCTATTAACGTCAAATGAAAGTACTCCTTTTGTTATTCCTCCGTTGTTAGCGCCGTTTATTCTTTAGAAAATATAAGGATAAATTTCGTTATAAAAGATAAAAACCACAAGCCATGACATAAAGAAAATTATGAATAAATTAATGATTTTCCAAGTTGAGGGATTATCTAAATAAGGACTAACTAACTTAGCACCATAACCTAGTGTAAAAAAAAAAATTAATGAAGCTGAAGATGCCCCTAATCCGAAGGTGATCTTTGATAAGATTTCCATAGATTTAGAAAAATTACCTAAGAAAAAAACAGTGTCTGAATACACATGAGGATTTAAAAATGTAAAACCTAAAGTTTTGAGAATGGACTGACTAATAGTATCCTTGGATTTTTTGTCATTCTTACATCTATAATCTACAATAGATTGGGATGCTTTTTGATAAATAAAGTGAAGTAAAAAAATAACTAAAAGAATATTAAGAATTAAAATGACAGTAGAATTAGAAAAAAAAATGAAGAAATGAAAGATAAATACACCTAATGCTATTAAAAAAGCATCAAATAGTGAACATAGTAAGCAAATTATAAATATATTATTTTTTATTAAACCTTGCTCAATAACAAAAATATTTTGAGCCCCAATAGCTAAAATTAAGCTCAGTCCAGTCATAAAACCAAAAATAAATATTTCCATTGATGATAATATAATCCATTAATATAGAATATTATGTAAAATTATTAAAAAACTCTTTACTCTTATTGTTTGAATAGGTAAACATTTGTTAATGAGAATCTATTTAGGAATAGTTATTTTTGCTATTATATTTATATATGTAGTGACTGATGGTTTTAATAAAATAAATCTTCCTATTTAAAGCTAGAGTTCTCCATTTTTATTATTTTTAAATTTACACCCTCTTGTTTCAAAGTATTTAAGTGCCCCCATATGGATTGGGATTTTTCTAATTATAAATGTTTCATGAGAGAATTCTTTAAAGTTTGAATGTAAATATTTTAATTCTAAAAAATTTTTAAATACCGCCTCTGTAACTTCGCAGACTTCCTGCCTTTCACTTTGAAGGTTGGTAACCAGTGCCCAATTAGTTCTATTTCCTTTAAAAAAAATCATTGAAGTTAATAAATTAGTATTAGAGACATAAGGTGTTTTATCTATTTCAATTATGGCATAGTTACTTTTTTTTAATTTAATAAGTTCTAAATTTTCTTTAGTTCCACTTGTGATGAGAACATTACAATTAAGTGAATTTACACCTCCCATAAATTTACTTACATCATGCTCTCTTGAAAGCATCTTACAGATTCCTTTAGCGAGAACATATTTAATTTCTAAAGGGCTACTACTCGCAATATTCAAATTAATATCCTGTGTTAATGAAAAAAGATTGTTGATATTTAAAAATAACATCAAGATTAAAATTATAAAAAATTTAAAAATAGAGTTACTTTTATTAAAAAACATTCTAGTGTTATTTTTAACAGTAATTAAAAAAATATCGAGCATTGATGTCCAGTTTTCTAATAATAACTTCTATTGCAGGTCTTGCCTATTTTATTGAAAGTATATTTGGCTTTGGAGGTACTATAATTTTTTTAGGAGTTTCTGGGTTTTTTATTGATTTTGATTTACTTTTAAAAATTGCAATGTTCTTAGGTTTAAACTCAGGATTAGCGATATTAATTCAATCTTTTAAACACGTATCTTTCAAAGACTTAAAAAAAATACTATCCATGACTATTCCGGGCGCTTTAGTAGGAACTTATTTAATAGAATACCTTCAAACAGATATCCTCTTGAATATATTTGCTATAATTTTAGTTATGTATGGATTTTTAAATTTAATTAATTCAAATTATAATCCTCATAATTATATTAAAAATAGCTTCATATTTTTAGGAGGCTTAATTCAGGGACTTTTTACAATCGGAGGTCCATTTGTTTTAATGGGCTATAAAGATAAATTTTTAAACAAACAACAACTAAGATCAACAATGGCTGCTTATTTTTTTATAATTAATTTGATAAGGATAATCCAATACTCTCTATCTGGAAATAATATATCTCTTACTATTAAAGATTATTATTTAACTGGGATTGCTGTCATGGTTTGTGTTTGGTGTGGATATTTTGTTCACACTAGAATACCTGAGCAAATATTTAAAAAAGCTATTATTGTTTGTATTACTATTATTGGCTTCTTAATATTGATAAAAACAAACTTATGACAGATTGGAAGCAATATGGACCTATTTATACTATTGCTCCTGGAATTAAGAAATTAGGCAAACTTTCCATTATTGAATTTGATAATGAGGAAGAGAGGTACCTGAAACTTAAGAAAAAGTCTAAAGAAAATATATATTATGATAATTTATATGATAATAAAATAGACGGCAAAATAGTTCAAAAAATCAAAAGTATATTATCTCAAGAATATCCAAATAAGAATATTGCTTTTCAAAATTTTAAAGAAATAGGCTACTCCATACAAGAGGATATTGCTATTTTTCATCGTTCAAACAAACTTATCGGTCTTCATGTTTCTTTTCCTTCTTTATGGATTCCCAAAGAAAAAATTGGAATGTCATTTTCTGCTATTCATCAACCCGTACCTGGTATGGAAAAAATTATAGAAAATGAAAAAAAATACGTCGATATGATGATTAATGCAGAGCAACCTATAGTCAGATATGTTTGGGGTGAGCACTTTAGTTATTTATTATCTCCTTTAGAGCCTATCGATAAAGGGTCAAAGGTTATTCACACGGAAAGACAAACTTTTATAGGTATGCCCGAAGACGATCTTGGTATTTTTCTAATTAAAAAAAAAGTTATGTTATTCGACGATACTGATATTGAATTTCAACAATGGTACAAAAATCAAATCATCTCTATGTCTGAAGATCAAAAAAAATATAAAATAGGAATTTGATTTTTATTCTTTTTCTGGAGATGGGTTAGGAGCAGTATCAGGATTTGTTAACCTTTCAAGCTCCTCTAAATCTTCAGCTTCTTTTTTAGCTTCTCTTTTTGCTTTTTTATCAGCCAATTTTTCTAAGCGTTTACGTTCTTTTTCCATAGCTCTTTCGCCGGATTTAGATTTATGATCAAAATGTAGTCCCATTTCGATAAACATATCACAATTTTATTAAATGGTGAAATAAAACTATGAATGATAAAGATTAATCAATACACAATGAAACTAAAGAAAACACCTTTAATTTTTTATCTTATTTTACAATTTATGTTGTTTATTGGATTTTTGTTTTTTCCCCTATTTTCTGTAGAAAATTTTTTTTTCTTTAGTCAGGATAAAAATATTATCAATATTCTGATAGCACTGTTCAAAAATAATGAGATGTTTTTGTTTTTTATTTTATTTATTGGAACTATTTTAATACCTTCATTAAAATTTATATTGTCGATTTTAGTACATTTAAGTAAATCAAGTAATTTGACAAAAAAACTACTTTATTTTTGTACAAAATGGTCAATGCTAGACTTACTACTTATAGCTCTTGCTGTTACGGTTTTTAAATTATCTTATTTTACTGAAATGTCTGTTGAAATAGGAAGTTACTTTTTATGTGGATTTGTAATTTTTTCAATAATATTTGAGGAAACTGGTGATTAATTAATTATTTTTTTAATAAGATTTATCCAATTATCTTGGCATAATTTATTCATTAGTTCTTGATTATATCCATGGTTCTTCATAAGTAATCGTATTTTATCTAAATCCGTAACATCTTTTATTTGATTAGGCATAAGAGCTCCATCAAAATCTGAACCAAAGCCGACCCTATCTTCTCCTAAATGCTCAATTAGATAATCAAAATGTCTAATAATTATCTCTAAATTTGTATCAGCTAACATTTTGCCATCAGGTCTTAAAAATGCAGGTGCAAAATTTACCCCAACCATTCCATCAGTATCTTTAATTGCGTCTAGCTGTTTATCAGTGAGATTTCTTGTATGTGGACAAATTGAGTGAGCATTGCTATGTGTGGCAACTAACGGAGATTTTGAAATTTTAGCAATATCCCAAAATCCTTTTTCATTGAGGTGAGATAAGTCTATAATCATTTTCAGCCGATTACATTCCTTAATAAGCTCTTTTCCTATGTTTGTAAGACCTTCTCCTGTGTCAGGAGTACTTGGAAATTTAAAAGGAACTCCATGTGCAAATATTGTTGGCCTGCTCCAGACAGGGCCTATTGAGCGTAATCCCAAATCATAAAGAGTATCTAGATTTTCTAAATTATCACCAATGGCTTCCGCACCTTCTATGTGCATGATTACAGATAACTGTTTGCTTAAAATAGATTCGGTTAAATCTTTTGCATTTTTACAAATCTTAACCTTACCCTTAGATTTTTTTTCTATATTTTTTAATATTTTGATTTTTGCTAATACTATTGGGAAGGCTATAGATACATCAACTAAGTTAGGAAGGGGCAATTCATATGAATCATTTTTCATATCATCATATCTAATTGGCTCATCAGCAGATTTAATTTTTTGTTCTTGTGAAGGCACATATATCGCAAAGAAACCACCACTAAAACCTGCTTGATCAATCCTAGGTAGATCAAGATGACCTTCATTATCTCCAAGAAGAAAATCCTCATGGACATCACTTTTATTTTTTAAAAATAACCTAAACAACACATCATTATGACCGTCAAATATTTTTATACTTTGGTTCACTGAAAATTATTCTGCTTATTTATAATATATTTCCAACTCTTTTATTGCTTGATTAATGACTTTTTTGTACATAAAAAGATCGGAAATGGATTTATATGCTCTTTTCTCAGTCTCGATAGCAGCTTTTATATTCGGAATTACTCCGGGTCCAGGGACTTTAGCTGTATTATCTGTTTCAACTTCACAGGGATTTAAACAAGGAATTATTCTTAGTGCCGGAGAGGCAATGGGTGATGTTATGTACCTAACTATAGCAATATTCTCTTTAGG
>CAYZPP010000017.1:0-9941 GCA_964480315.1 uncultured Alphaproteobacteria bacterium
GTTCCCTTTTTATTTGTTTAATTCAAATTTTTTTATTACCTTAGTGATGGTGCTCTAGAGTTTTTAACTATTTCACATTGGGGCACCAGAATAAAGATACAACAAATAATCGAGACTACCAAATAAATCTTTTATGTAAATATATTTGGTGGAATGGATTATTATCCTTATCTTAGTAGTGTAGCAATGGTGCTACTAACTGAATCAAATTATTATGGCAAGCAGAAAAGAAGCAATCGAGGTTTACGGAAGTACAATTGTAAATGAAGTAGAACAAATGGTAGACATGAGTGATGCGGACGGAATGTACACCACGTACCAAGACATGGGACAAGATGAGCATGCAGAATGTGTTGAGTTCATGTACTTCGAATAAAATAAGGGATTAAGTTCCCTTTTTATTTGCTCAATTCAAAATTTTTCCTTATCTTAGTGATGGTGCTCTAGAATTTATTGGTCTCAGACATTAGGGCACCAGGATAAAGATACAACAAATAATCCAGACTACCAAATATTTGCCAATAAAAAGAAATAGTGGTAAAAATTAGGTTGGTACGTTTATTATCCTTATATTTGTATTGTAGCGAAGTTGCTACTTAATCTAATCATTATGGACTTACTTGAAAACTTTGAAGCATTACCAATAGAAGTGCAAAACCTTATCAATTCATTTGGTGACGATTTCACATACGATAACTGTAATTTATTACTAACTAAGTTAAAACCTTTGGGTTATTCATTCGAATATGGTTTAGATGCTACACCTTATAATTTAGTTAAGGTGCTATGTAAAAATGATTTTGATGACATTGTAACTGATGGTGATGTGTTCCGTTGTGTCTTTGGTGCTATCGATTTTTGAAAATAAATTTGGTAGAACCAATTAAATTACTTATATTTGTATTGTAACCAAAAGATAAATATTATGAGCAAGCTTAGTAGAGAAGATATGGTAATTTTGTTAAACGCTAAATTCCCTATGTTGAACTGTCTTAAGACTGAGGACTTCTATTCAAATAAGTCTGATGACTATAGCGGTGGTATATGGTTATGTGGTGAGGATGATACCGTAGTTGATAAGAGTGGTAATAGAATCTTCCATTACTATAACAATAGTAGTAAGTATATCTTTGGTGTCTTAGTTACTCTTAATACGTTATTAGAAAAGAATGGATGGAGAGCCGAATGGTATGATGCAGGTACAATAATGTTTTGGGAAAACTAAAACACATAATATTTGGTAGTTACATTATTTTTACTTATCTTAGCATTGTTGCTAATCACTAAAACAAATCAAATGAAATATCAAAAATTTAGAAGTCAGTACAGAAATTTAGAAGTAAGTATTATGGCATCCTTAAGGGACGAAGTATTCAACAGTACACAGAAATCAGTACACATGGATACAAACGTAATTACTGTAGATGTTTTTGATTACGTTGAATTGGCTATCATAAATGGTAACCTAACGTTTTTAGATAACAAAGGAAATCATTACAGTTTGTTTTGTGATGTTAGACTTGAAGACTTAGTTGATATTTTAGTTAAAATAGATTTGGTAGAACCAAAATAATTACTTACATTTACATTGTTACTAAAAACTAATATTATGATTCATGATTTAAGTACCCAAGAAGGACGTAATGCATATACTGAAGCAATTTCAGAACCATATAAAAGTAAGAAGGTTGAATTAATTGAACAGTTGAAACACTATTACGAAACAGATTTGGATAATTGTGTTATGACTCATGAGCAATGGATTGATGTACTAGCACAAGCAATGACAAATCCAATGTATTCTAATAAAATTTTTGCAATCGAATATTCACAATACCTAAAAGAGAGAGAGTCATGAAAATAACAGAAAACATAGAAGCATTCAATTTAAACATTAATATGTTTAGTTCAAAAGATGCTAAGGCAATGGACGAAGCGTTAAACGTTTTTCCTAGATTCGAGCACAATTCAATTAGAGTGCATCCACTAAATGAAAACGCTGTGCAAATTTACAATGAGTGTTCAGATACAATCAGTAATACAAAATGTTATACTGACATGGTAAACGCAGTTAAAGAAACTGGAATTGAATTTAGGTATATTTCATTAGAAATTGCACTTACAAAATAAATTTGGTAGTTACATTTATTTTACTTATCTTTGTATTGTAGCAATATTGCTACAACAAAACTAAACACTATGTTATTTTTAATATCACAAGGTCAAACATTTTTAGGAGTTCTTGAAGTTGGAAACAATATCGATGACTTCTACCGAAGAGCAAGGAAGTTAATTAGTAGTCACTTCAATACACACCCTGACAACGTAGGGTTACACATAAATGAAATGGGGTATAGTCTTGGAGCACTTCAAAGGAATTTTCAAGCTGAAGCAGGAGGTGAATTAGTTGAGTTTGAAATAAGTTAAAATAAATTTGGTAGTATCATTTATATTCCTTATCTTAGTATTGTTACTAATCATTAAAACTAAAAGCTATGAGTTACGAAATTATTTACGACAAACAATTTGTTAAAGTTGATAACAAAGGTACTGAAATGTACATACCAATGATTCTTATTGGTAGCAATAATTGTTATACGATTGATTACAAAGGTAGAGAACGTAGAGTTCGTAACTGGCATGCATGGGGCGTTAATCGCAACGTACTGAATAGTGTTGAAGATATGGTAGGCTATTGGGCAAATGTAAGAGCAAGACATATTGCAGATAACAAAGCTGAAGATAGGGACGAATGGCATACACAATACAGTGATGATGCATTTGGTTACTGGACATCAATTGCAGTAGGTTCAAAGCACACATCTAAGACATCTTATAAGACATTGACAGGTATCTTTACCACTGGAGCGAGAAAGTCGCTTACAATCGAGCAATTGGCTTCTGAGAATGTAAGAGTGATAGTTAAGAACACTTACTATCCAAGTGATAAACAAACTGAATTAGGAATTAGCCCTTACAGTTTAGTAGTTGAAAATGATACTGAATTGTTGGAAGCTATTGCACAATGTGAAGATAGGTTTAAGGGTACTGGAATTAGAACAACGGTTGAATTTGCTGGAATGCACGAAGAAAAGCCAAAGAGAATAAGAAAGAAATACTTTGCACCAAAGGTAAGAACTAAGGTTGCAACGGTTGTAGATGAATCTTACAGAATCAAAGTTGGTAGTGTTGGATTTTTCGTAAAGGAAACTAGAACTAATCTAAGGTACAATATGACTGGAAAGGTTTTTACTAGTAGAGCAACGGTACTAAGGAAGTTAAAACAATTACAATCGAAGAATTACAAATGTGATTTTGAAGTTGAGGTGAACCATACACCTATTGAAGTTATGGTTTAAAATAACCTTTAAAAACAAACTAATAGTTTGTTTATGATAAACAAAACACAAAATCATGGCACAAAAAACAATTAAAGATACGAAAAGTGAAAAGTACAAATTCGTAGTTAAGACCGAGGTGAATGACAAAACGTATTGGAGGGTTAATATGCGTGGAGTATCAAAAATAGGATATCCAACAGAACGGGCAGCAGCCTTAGTAGTAGATAAATATTTAATCGGTAAAGGTAAAGAACCCGTAAACATACTAATAAGACAATAAATAAAAAGGGATTAAGTTCCCTTTTTATTTGTTTAATTCAATTTTTTTCCTTACCTTAGTGATGGTGCCCTAGAACTAAATAACAAAAAACTAAAGGGCACCAGGACTAAGATACAACAAATATCTGACACTACCAAATTTATTTTTATTTTCGTTTTTATTTGGTGGAATGGTTTATTTTTCTTATCTTAGCATTGTAGCGATGTTGTTACAATTAAATTTAATTATCATGGAATATATTGATGGTGTAGAAATCTTAGCTTTAGACGTTGTTTTATATGGTGAAATAACCAATACCGATGAAATTGATTTAGGTGCGGTGTATCTATCTAATGAGGGTCGAAAGTATGCCTTAGACGTGACACGTTCAACAACTACAATTGAAGGTGGTTTTAGTACAGTTAGATGTGAGCTAGAAAAGGACGAAGATACTTTCCCAGTAGAAGAACACCTTTACGATTTAACCGCTACGGATTTGGGTGTAAATCCTGAAGCAACTTTTTATATTGCTAGTGATTTACCAATAGAACATATTACGTTGTTTGTTAGACGTGGTGATTGCACAATTGCAATTGATGTAACCCAAGAATAAAATTGAAAATAAAGCACTTAATATTTGGTTAGGTGCTT
The DNA here is from genome assembly GCA_964480315.1 of uncultured Alphaproteobacteria bacterium. Lineage (GTDB taxonomy): Bacteria > Pseudomonadota > Alphaproteobacteria > HIMB59 > HIMB59 > HIMB59. Next base: position 4,252 of record CAYZPP010000017.1, read on the forward strand.
TATTTTTCTTATCTTAGCATTGTAGTGATATTGTTACTAATCTTTAATCCAATTAAAATGAATTCAGAACAAAGAGATTTTATCAGCAAAGTTATTTTACCTAAGCTAGTAGCTATGGCAATTGATGAAACTTTACCAATGGACATGAATGAAATGTGTTATTCCCATTTTGAGGACGAAGCTACACAATATAACATAGATAACAAAAGAAATGTTATGTTAGATAATCTAGGAAGGTACACTTCATTTAGTGACGACGAAGAATTGGATTCAATGTTAACTATCTTAGAGAACCACGAAGACGAAAACGAAATCACAGGTTGGATTGATGGTATTCAAATGACCCATATGTTTGAAACATCATTTACCGTTAAACAATTATTAGATGAAATAACACCAATTTAATTTGGTGGTTTCATTTATATTGCTTATCTTTACATTGTAGCGAGATTGCTACGTAACTTTTAATATTAAATAAAATGGCAAATTGTGAATCAAGTATCGGATTAATTCATAGTGTAGTTGACTTAGAGAATCAAAAAGAAGTTATTGAGTTCTGTCACGAAATATTATCAATTGATAATGACCTTACTGAAAATGAAGACTACTTTAGAGATACCACTCTTGAATTGGGTTGGGATAATGAAGCTGATAGGATTATAGGTGAAGCTATTCATCGTGGATTAAAAGGTAAAGAATTAATTTCAGAAGTTTCTGTTGCTATTAGCAAACAAGAATATTATAGTGGGTGTGAATTATCATTTGTTGGTAATACCGTAGCATTCGTTTATGGTGGTAATGAATAATAAATCACTTTTTATTTGGTAGAACGAAATAAATTACTTATCTTTACAATGTTGTTAATCACATAAACTAAATCAAATGAAAAAAGTAAACGTATCTCAAGTATTACCGAAAGGGCAAAAAGAAATAATCAGAAAAGCTTTAAACCTATATAAGCAAAGCATTGAAGGATTCGACCAACATTACGATGAAATTGAATACCGTAAACATGACTTAATTAGCCTTATAGCTTTTTTAGATTACGACTTATCAGTTACATTGTCAAAGGACATGAAGGATAAATTTGCATTCTTACATGGTGTAGACTTTCCTGAATATACGGAAGTAGATGCTAAGTATCCAATTGAAACAAAATCAGTTGACGAATGGGTTACTGTTATGACGGGTGATTTTTCATTCATTGATGATGGTTTTCACCAACGTGAAGCACACGTAAATAATTTGATAGGAATCCAAAGACATTTAAGGAGTCAAGTTGAGGACGTAATTTCTGACCTTGATGATGGTGGACACGGTTGGTTGGTAGTTGAAGACTATGACGGTGCTATAATCACTGACACGGCAAAAGAACCAGTAAAAGACGAACGAGAATTTCAAGTAACTTGGTTAGCTTCGCACTACGACCCAAAAACAGAGGTTGTAAACATTGACCACTTTGGAGATGACAACGGTTATGAGGGTGTTGATAGAGTAGAAATTGACGGATTGATAGAAACACAATCCTATGAAACTGCGGAAGGTGGTGTAGTTATCACAAGGTTAAGACAAAATTAAAAGTACTCGATTAGTTTTGAGTGATTAAACAACAACATGGACAAGGGGTGATTTCCTTGTCCTTTTTTTATGCATATTTATTTGGTAGTATCGATATTATTCCTTATCTTAGTATTGTTGTTAATCACTTAAACCTTTTATTATGGACTCTACACTAATCACATATCTTAAAAATCACGTAGAAGCATTTAGCGGACAGTCATTCATCGTTTACGGTGTAGAGGCTAAAGATGTACTAGAAGTTGCAAAAGATTCGTCAGAGGTTCTTAAATGGGACATTGAACGTTATTTGGACACATTGACCGCGTGTAACAAGTTAGCAAAGTTTCTTAAAACTTTTTTACCTTAATATTTGGTAGTAACGTTTATTTTTCTTATCTTAGTATTGTTGTTAATTATTAATCACTTAAATTTTATTATTATGGGTTACACTCACTACATTAAAGCAAAAAGAACTGTTTCAAAAACAGCACTAAAAAAGATTACAGCTGACGTTAAAGTAATTGAGCAGTACATGGAATCAATCGGTCAACCATTATTTGATGGCTCAGGCGAAACTAAAGGAGTTGAATACGACAAAGATTCAATTCAATTCAATGGAGATGAAAGTAAAGGTGAATCACACGAAACATTTTGTATTACTAATTGGGTTAGTGGTGGAGATTTTTGTAAGACCGCTAGAAAACCTTATGACCTTGCAGTTGTTATGACTCTATTGTCAATTAGAGAGCATTGTCCAACGTCTTCAATTGTTATTAGTACAGATGGTGATATGGAAGATTGGAAGGAAGCTATTGATACATTCAACAAATTGTTTCCAAATGTACAAGGCACCTACATGTTTGGAGGACGATATAATGACACTTTGTTTTATAAGAAATTTAAATCTCAGTAAAATCATGCGAAATATACTAAATAAAATCACGGTATTAACTATCTTAGTATTAATCTCATTATTTAAACTTACTGATTAATGGAAGTGGTTATAATCAAGAAAATTGATTTACTATTCAAACAGATTCAACGAGGGATAAACCCCAAAGATACAAACGTTGGATTCTGTTTGAACAAACTCAAAGATGTAAATCATGAGTTACACAAAGATTATATGAATACATATAAATTTCTGCTAATGAAAAGAAAGTAAGTAATAAATTTGGTTGGTACGTTTATTTTCCTTATCTTAGTAGTGTAGCAATGAAGTTACAACTAAACTAAATGATATGAGCGTACAAACTTGGTATTTCTATATGAAGAAAAAAGGTGAAGCAAGTAAAATTATTGCAACACAAAATTGTATCAAACCAAACAGAACTAAAAACTACAAGTACTTGCAATGGCTATTAGGTAAGAACCTTTGCGAATCGGTAGGATACACAATAAACAAAGCAGAGATATAAAATAAGAAGGGATTAAGTTCCCTTTTTATTTGTGTAATTCAAATTAATTCCTTATCTTTATCCTGGTGCCTTATAGTTTCCTAACTTTTCATTCTAGAGCACCATCACTAAGATACAACAAATAAACGAGACTACCAAATAAATCTTTTATGCAAATAAATTTGGTGGAATGGAAATAATTCCTTATCTTAGCATTGTAGCGATGTTGCTACTAACTTAAATCATATATTATGCACGTAGATTTCAAAATTACAACTTGGGAACGTATCGAAGTTCCAGTAGAACACGAAGAAAAAGTAAAAGAACTTGTAAAGAGTGGAGCAATTGATAAGAGTACTGATATGCTCGATTTCTTTGATGACCTTGAGGTTAGAAAGATTGATGATGTTGATGAGTACATGACTATTAGTGAAAATGGTGGTTGTGCTACATTAGAAGTATTCGAAGATGGAGACTCAATTTTAGATAATGTAAGATAAAATAATAAGGAAAACATTTGGCTAAGTCATTTGTTTTCCTTATCTTAGTATTGTTGTTAATCACTTAAATAAATTCATTATGAGCAAAATTACTATTGAAGATATTACAGACCACATGAAATTGGCGATTGACCAAGAGAGTGTGAACATATACATTGATGAGGGAGAAGATATTGAACCTACTCATATTGTTTATTGGCACGAAGATGAATGGCTTGAAGATTCGGAAACGGTTACACCCGCCATTATACAAGCAATTAATTTATTTCATACTGATAAGAAACTATTGTTAGAAAAATTAGGATATGACGTAAATTAGTCTTACCTTAGTATTGTTGCTAATCACATAAACTAAATCAAATGAAAATCAAAGTATCAGACGAACGTAAAGGAAATGTAAACTACGCTAACGCAAACATTCTAGAATGTGTAAAGTTTTGGAATCGTGAAGGTGAAGATACATACGTAAAGAATAGATTCGGAACCATAGGAAGCAAAGAAACAAACGAAATGGCACTTAATATGTCATACGATGATTTTGTTCTAGAGATGCTTTTAATCGATTGTAAGACCTTTTCTAGAACTAAAGATGCTACTTGTAAGGATATCAAAATAGAAGCTGGTAGAACTCGTAGTCATATTTGGGTACATGAGAACGGTGAAAGAGTTCTAATGATTTATGTTGAATAATATTTGGTAGAATGAATTAAATTACTTATCTTAGCATTGTAGCGATATTGCTACGGACTTAAAACAAAACAAATGAAAAAATTAATCAAATTATTAATGGTTACCATTCTTATTGAACCATTTATAATCAACACATTCAATGGTAAAGAAAAACGTAACCTTAGAAGGAAAGGAATACAATGTTAGACCTTAACCACATAATCTTATTGAAGGAAGCTAAGGAGATAGCGAAAGCTAATTTCTCAGTAGAACGATGTAAAACAACTATGACCATCTTAATCGGTGGTTATAGGTATTACTTCTATAATTCCCATGAGGAAGCAAATCAAGACTTCGAAATAATAGAACGGTATGTAAGGTTACAGAACGTATAGGGGGACACTTTTGTGTATATATCTTTCTCCACAGCACCAATACACACTACGCAACACGTAAGGACACAAAAAAGCCCTAACAACTTAATGCTAGGGCTAGTGCTTATTTCAACTCGATTTGCTCAACCCAGTAACGCTGTTTCATTTCAACGTCACCATCAGTATTCATGCAGTTGAAGTCAATCTGAACAATGTCACGTTGGTAAACATCTTTCTCAAATAACTTTCGGTCTACATTGTAAGCCTTGTTAGAATCTAATCCGTTTTGGCATCTGTCCAGAGCTTTCTTTTTAGAACTGAACATCTCAGTATTATAAAAGTGGAACTTGTCATCTATTCGAGATAAACCTCCAGTCTTAACCATATAAACATACTTCTTACTCATAATACAAAAATTTAAAAGTGAATAAATATTCCAATGAACTAGTAACAATATAAAGATAATAAAAATAAAGGAACAAACCTAATTTATTTACACTTTATATTTTCAAGATTTCAATGAACTGGCAACAATGTAAAGATAAGTAAAAGAAAGGAACAAACCTAATTTATTTATACTTTTTTTTAATTGCAATTAGTTTTGGTATTGTCGATTTTTATTCGTATCTTCACACTAAGACCTTTTTTGTAATTATAGGAAACTATAAGGCACCAAGATAAAGATACAACAAATAATTGAATCTACCAAATAAAAACACAACAAAAATAAATTAAAAATAAGTGCAAATAAATTTGGTAGAACAGAATATAATACGTATATTTGTAGTGTAGCAACGAAGTTACATTTTAAAATCGACATTATGAAATACATTATCAGAACAACTGCATTAGGAATGGAAACCTTTATTAACGAAAATGTTAAAAAAGCTACTGTAGGACGTTTCATTTATTTTACTGACGAATCAAAATCAAAAACAGTTAACAAGAAAAAAGTATTACAGAAACTTGTTGATACTACTATGAGAATTGGTGAGTCATACGAGAACAAAGTAAATAACCGTACTGACAGCGATTTTGTAGCCGAATCTCCTAGAGGTTTAGAGTATGTTAACCCTTTCTTTTTTAGAGCGATTAAAAAAGGTGATATGAGGTTAAACACTTACAAAGGTAAAGATACAAAAGCCTTGACAGTATTGTTTAATGATGGTGCAGTAATAGACCGCAAGGAC
>CAYZPP010000018.1:0-9926 GCA_964480315.1 uncultured Alphaproteobacteria bacterium
TTGCCTAAAGCTCTTGGGCCAAATTCACTTTGCCCCTGAAACCATCCAATTACTTTACTTTGAGAAATAAATTCTGAGGCTTTATCTAAAGTTTCTTTATATTCCAGTTCCTCATAAACAACTCCCATTTCTTTTAAAGAAATTTCAATTTCATTTTTATTAAATTTTGGCCCAAGGTAAGAGCCTTTCATAGTATCTTTATCCGGATTAATCTCTCTTTCACTATTTAATTCATTAAACCAATAGGCTAAAGCAGCACCTAAAGATCCTCCAGCATCTCCAGATGCGGGCTGAACCCAAATATCTTTAAATAAATCCTCTTTACTCAATCTACCATTAGCCACACAATTCAAGGCAACACCACCAGCTAAACACAAATTAGTCTTACCGTAAGTAGTATTAATATACTTACCAATCTTAATCAAAATTAATTCAATTAGATTTTGAATTGATGAAGCTATATCCATATGAAATTGCTCTAATTTCTCATCATATTTTCTTACGGGTTTCTCAAACAGTTCTTCAAATTTACTGTTAACCATATGATCGCTAAACATGTAGTTAAAATATTTCTGATTCATTCTAAATGAACCATCCTCTTTGATATCTATTATATTATTTAAAATTTTATCAATATATTTGGGATTACCATATGGAGCTAGGCCCATCAACTTGTACTCACCACTGTTTACCTTAAAACCACAGTAACTTGTAAATGCTGAATATAACAATCCTAGAGAATTTGGAAAATGTATCTCTTTATCAATTTTAATTTGATTATTAACTCCATGAGCAATAGTTGTCGTGGCCCACTCCCCAACACCATCAATAGTTAAAATTACAGACTCCTTAAAAGGTGAGGGGTAAAACGCACTTGCAGCATGACTAATATGATGCTCTGAAAATTTTATTTTTTTCTTATCAAAAAATTTATCTATCTTTTTAAACTCTAAGTCTAAATTTTTTTTTAAAAAAATTTTTTCTTTAATCCATTTTGGAACTGAATGTCTAAATGAATTAAATCCACGAGGTGTCGTAAATAAATTAGTTTCTATTATTCTCTCAAATTTCAAAAAAGGCTTATCATAAAAAACAACACAATCAATATCTGCAATTGTAATATTATTTGCATTCAATATATATTCTATACTCTTAGCGGGAAATATAGAATCATGTTTAATTCTTGTAAATCTTTCTTCTTGAACAGCAGATAAAATTTCGCCATTTTTAATTAGGGTTGCTGCACTATCGTGGTAATAAGCTGACAAGCCAAGGATGTATGTCATTTAAAATAATGTGTAAATGAATGGGCTCACGGCGCTACCCTGTGTTAGAAAAAATACTATACTAAATGAGAAAAGCACTATCATAATTGGTAATAACCAAAGTTTTTTTCTATTCTTTAAAAATTTAATAAATTCTATTATTGTTTCAAACATTAATACTGATCTTTCATGTCATTTAACTTTGTTGTTCTATTTATCCAATAGGTCTTTTGGTTTTTATCAAACTTAACTTCAAGTAAGTTTTTTATAAACAGTTTAACAGCAAATGAGAAAGGAACAAAAAGTAAATAATATACAAAAGTTAAAATTATAGGAGATATTATTTTATTAAGTAATTCACCAAATTTAAACCATAATATATTTAAAAGCCTCAAGTATCTAGACAGAAAAGTAGTTACTAATAATAGTACTAAGCTTAATACTAAAAAAGTATAAAAAATAATTAGGTTTTTATAAAAAAAAACACTACTTAAGAAAAAAATAATAGTAAAGGTATAACCAAATTTTCTATTACTTGGAATTTTGTTATTTGAATACTTCATTAAATTTTAATTATCATACCTTTGATTCGAGTCATACTTATAAAATAAAATATTTTAATATTTTAATATATGCTATTCATATATAAAACCTTTAAAATAATTTATATCAAACCATCATGAATACAAAAAAATTTATTTTCACTATTTTAACAATACTAATGGTCTTGATAGTTTCATTTACAATAATTATATCTCCTTATCTTTGGAAAAAACTTACCTTTTCGTATGGTTATTGTAATTCTTTTGGAGAACTCGATTATGAATTAGGATGGAAACTCGCTCCTAATGCGGAAAGTTGTATTTCTCTTAAAAACTATCTTACAGGAGAGGTGTTTTTTGATAGTTTAGTTACTACCGATTCGAGAGGGTTTAGAATTGATGAAAAGTCTAAAGACAATAAAAATTTTGATAATTCTATTCTTGCCGTAGGTGACTCTCATACTTTTGGTTATGGTTCTAATTATATTGATACCTGGCCGGCACAATTATCAGAATCAATAAATAGAAATATAGTTAATTTAGGAGTTCCAGGATATAGCAACCTTAGTACATATTTGTTGCTTAAAAGAAATATAGATATATTGAATCCAGAACTTGTTGTATTTTTTGATTCTGGTGCATTTGATAGAGCCTGGTGCCCTGAGTTAAAGTACAAAAAGCAAATGGTACCTTGTTATTTTATTAATGAGGAAGGTAATGTCCAAATTCAATTTCCTGATAAAATTTTTTATGACAATAAAATTAAAAAAGGAATTTATCCTGGTGCTTATTTATCTAGTGGTTACGATATAAGGCAATATCTATTTATAAAATTAAAAACAGTTTTTAGGTCATTGTATTTCAAAACTATGTTTGCCATAACTAAAAATCAAAATTATGTAAGTGATACTATGAATTGTCAAATACTGTATTATCAAGTAGATACATCAAAAAATGTTGGTGGTTATTGTGATGAATTAGCAAATAAAGCTAGTGTTTATGAAATTAATTTGTTTTATGAATTAGTAAAGGATCGTAATACTAAATTAATTTTTATAGATTTTAATAATCAATATCTAGATGACTATTTGGAGATATCTCATGAAAATAAAAATGAAAATTTTTATTTTTTTGGATTGGCTGAGTTGGGAGATCTACAAGAAAGACTTAGTACAAATAATTATATAAATATTGATGATATTAGAGGTCTTCCGGCCTATACTATAAAAGGGGATGGGCATTTTAATAGAAGTGGCAATGAGATCATTTCTGATAATATAAAAAATTTTCTAATAAAAAATAATCTAATACTTCTCTAACTAATTATTTAAAGAAAATATGAATATAGTTCTTATTAAATAAATTAATAACATAAAATTACAGAAATATATTTCTTTATGTGGCTCAAGTGTGGCAAAGCACTATCTTTTTATAATTCTAAATGCTAAAAAGACTGATAATAAACACTCGGAGAGATGGCAGAGTGGTCGATCGCGCTAGCTTGGAAAGTTAGTGTAGGGGCAACCCTACCGTGGGTTCGAATCCCACTCTCTCCGCCAATTTGTTTTGAATGATCAAATCTTTTAGAATTTTTTTACCGTTAAAATAGCATTATGAGAAAATGTTGAGTCGAGGTGATAATTTAAAGTGGTAGTTGTTAAAATAAGAGTTTTATTTTAACAAAAAATATATGAATTATTAATTCATTTTATTTATCAAGATAATTAATCAAGTTTAACAAAAGGATATTTGTTTTTTTGAGAAATATTATTTGGTTTAAAATCTCGATAGTAGTTTATAACAGCTCTTAAAGTCTGCAAGCCAGTCCAATGTTTTGTAAGAAAAAGTTTTCCCTTGCCGAGGTTATTCTGTGGTACGTTTGGCAGGGGGAGATTATTACTTATACGCGCGAAGCATCTTAAATAAAGATCATGTGCGTGCTCCATTACTTTAATATGGATTTGACTTATAGATTCTTCTCCATTTAGTAATGTTTGTTCTGTAGATATAATGGTTCCACTGTCAATTCCTGAATCAATCCACATCACTGTGTTTCCGATTAGATTGAATTCACCTAAAGCCAGACACCAGTTTGTACAGTTTGGTCCACCCTTTATAAACGGAGAAATTCCAGTGTGTAAATTAATTACCCGTCCCTTTTTTAAGATAGTCTCAATCAGTGGTTGTTTTAAAAGATTAGTTCCAGAAATCAATACTAAATCTGGTTTTATAATTGAGATCAAACTAAAAATACTATCAGCATTAACATCCTTATGATTCGAGATTTTAATTGATGGAAAATCGGGGAATTTCTTATCATAATACGCCATCATCTTAGTCCAAGCATGCCTAAAAGGTAGCCCCACTGTAACTGACATCAGTCGTTGTAAAGTAAAATATTTGTAATTAAAACTTAATGGTTTAATGATTGCGATCGCACTAAGAGGTGAAATCGCATGGAGTTTATTAGCAAGGGCTTTTTGATTGGCACCTCTACCACAAATAAAAAGAGTTTTCATTATTTAGATATTTTTTAAACCTCCTGTAGCATTAAATCTAATTTGATTTAGATTTTGAGCATCAAAATTGAAACGATAGTGTGGGGATATTCCATTATCAAAATTACTTCCCAAGAGAAGCACATGTTCTACACCACCACTTATAGCAATTTCAATTTGATTTTCAGTATGGCTACCGTTAGGAAAAGCATAAATTTTCATAGGATGACCAAGAAGTTCTTTAAAATATTTCTTACATCGATTTAAATCATTTATAAAAAACTCTTCATCTTCATATTGCATAGTAGCATGCGAATAAGAATGTCCTCCTATTTCATGTATTTCTCTAATTTGTAAAATATCCGATCTGCTCATCATTGAAGTTGTAGTAAATTCATCCCATGAAAAAAATTGTGGAATTAATATTTTTCTAATATTTTGATGCTTATCAAAAGTATTATTTTTAATAAATGAAGAAAGGCGATAAGCTAGGTTGTCACCAGATAAATTTTGAAAACCTGGAATTTCAAGACGCTTTATAAGTTCTTTTGGTGCTTTTCCGACAAAGTCCTGTGCCATAATATTTAAAGGAGGCAGTCCAGTTTCAATGCATTCAGGTATTACATTATGGTTAACGCGTATATCATATTTGTAGAGTAATGGACAAGCCACATCAATAAAATCCTTAAAACCATCATCAAAGGATAGAATTAGTTTTGGCTTTATAGTGACGTCTTTGATACTAGCAAAAGTTACCACTTCAAAATTGTACTTCAAAAATTTAAGAAGCTCTTCAAACAAGTGAGGGTCCAATGGTTTATAGCCGCTACCATCATTCACGCTAACCCTATGCAAATTGAGGATAATAATATTTCCACTTTTACGCAGTCGTGCAATTCGGTAGTTTGATGAAAATTTATTTCCAAATAAAAAAAAAATTAAATTTTTAATTTTGTTTCTTAAGGAGGTCATTGTTTTATTTTGCTTCTTTGAAAATTATCTCGTAATTCACATTAGTAGTCAATTTAAATCAAATTATTGTAGAATAAAAATTTCTTTAAATTTTTTATAAACATCTTCAACGCTAACTCTAATTGCTAATTTAGGATCTTCTATGGTTTTCCCATTATTGTCTAATAGTCTATCAGTTGTGTCAGAAATTTCACCTTCTGTAGAGATAACCGGAATTATATTATCTGAGTAGTTAAAAGATTTCGTTGCACTAAAAATTCCAATTGATTTAGTACCAATAGCTGCTGATAAATTAAGTATTCCACTATCATTTCCAATATAAATATTAGTTATTTTTAATATGGGCATAATATTTTTAATCTTAAGGTGTGAGTAATTAAACACATTTCTTAAATTAATTTTCTTAATAATATCTTCTGCAAGTTCACTGTTTTGGGGCCCTGCTATTAAAATATGTTTAAAATTATCATCTTTATCAATTCTTAATATAAGTTCAGCGAAATATTCTTTAGGCCAAGATCTCCACATTTCGCTTGAGTCAATACCATAAGTAATTATTTTTTCTTCATTAATCTTTAGTTTTTTCTTTAAAGTGTTTGTTAAATCAGTACTTACATTAATATTTGTAAACTCATAATTTATTGGTTTTTTTATTAGATTAAAAAACTTTATAGATCTCTCTATATAATGAATTTTCAAATCCCTTTTGGAAAGATAGTTTTTATTTGTTATCCATAGGGATTGATTTGAGGCACCAAAACCATTAATGATCTTAATATTTGCTAATTTTGCTGCAATAGCAGGTCTACTAATTTTATCTAATATCCATACTTCTTTTGCATTAAATTTTTTAAATAATTTCCTCATTAATAAAATATCTTTTAGATAATTGAGAAAGCCTTTTTTGAAAAGAATAAAATGAATATTTTCTATATAATCTTCATTGGCTAGAATATCTTGCGCACTTGAACTCTTTCTTGTAATTAAGATGACTCTTTTATGAGAAATATCGCTAATATGCTTAATAAATGGTACATGCCAAATGAAATCTCCCAACTTACCTGATGGATAAACTACAAATATGTTTTGATTCATTGATCATTAGTATAATTTGCTTCTTATGAAAAAAAACTTAATTGTTTCATCTGCCGATAACAAATATTTTGATTTATTGATCGATTTAATCAAGTCAATTAAGATTAATAATCAAGATGATTCATATGATATATCTGTTTTATCCATAGGATTATCTAATGCAAATAAGCAAATTTTAAAAGATTTAAACATTAATTTTAAAGATCCTGTATGGAATATAAAAGTCCCTAGTTACAAAATTTTAGGAAGAGATCATCTAAAAACTCAAGTTTCAAGATTTTTTTTAGATGATTATTTCCCAGGTTATGAAAATTATATTTGGATGGACTCTGATATTTGGATTAATAATTTTCAACAATTTGAATTATATGTTAGGGGTGCTGAAAAATCTGGTTTTGCGATTACACCCCAAGTTGACAGAGCTTATCATAAACTTATTGATATTAAGTGGTTTGGCATTTTTCCTATCAAAATTAACTCTATTAATTATAAGAATATTTCTAGGAGTATATCTCGAAGAGTAGGTAGGGAATTCGCCTCTTATGCTACACTAAATGCAGGGTGTTTTTCTTATAATTATAAATTTAAAGGTATGAAAATTATTAGGAAAAATCTTACTATAGCTTCTCAAAAAGGTAGAATTTTTGGTTCTGATCAAGTTGCCTTATGCCTATCTATTTTTAGAGATAAGGTTGAATCTGAACTCCTACCTGCTTATTGTAATTGGATGTGCGATTACCATCTTCCAAACTATTCTCTTAAATCAAAACAATTCGTAGAACCTTACCTTCCTCATAATCCAATTGCTTGTATACATCTTGCTGGAATGAATGAAGATAGATTTTCAAATAAGTTACATTCTGTTAAAACTATTGAAGGTGAAAAAATTACTAAAAGCCTGAGATTTAATCCTCATCCTGATTAATTCCATTTGGCAGTTTTTTTTTATCATCGTTAATCACAGATAAGATATTAAGTTCTTCTATGTCTTTTATAGTCTTAAGAAAATTACCTTTTTTGTCCATTAAGGCGCCTTTGGCATCAATAATACTCTGCTGAGACTTATTTAAATTTACTTCTATAGTTGTTATATAATTGTAAACATTAACAGCTTTAGAGCGCAACTTCTCTAAATACGTTATAGCTTTATTCATTTTTTTTGATTGATTATCAACTATCCACATATGATTAATCAGGGTAATAAATAAATGAAGAGATATTGGCCCAACAATGAATATTTTTTTCTTGAATGCTTCTTGAATTAAATCACTTTTATCTTTAAGAATGGGTAAAAGTGCTTCTTCTGCTGGCACAAACATAAGAATAGCATCAAAAGATTCTACTGTTTTAGTGTAATTTTTTTCATCGAGGTCTTTAAAATGTTTTTTTATATTATCAATTAATTTTTTAGTCGCTTCTTTCTTGCTAGTTTCATCTTCAGCTTCAGCCAGTTCGTGCAGAGCATTCATAGATACTTTAGAATCAATAACAATATCTCTGCCTTTAGGCAGATGAACCACTATGTCGGGAATAATCTTGTTGCCTTGCTCATCAATATATTCTTTCTGTGAATCGTAGCCAAAACCATCCTTAAATCCCAAATTTTCTAGTGTTGTTTTTAGAATTCTTTCACCCCAATCTCCTTGTGATTTTGAGCCACCACTCGTCATCAAATTTTTAGCAGCTAATACTGATTTATCGATGGAGTCACTTTTTATAGAAATGTTTCTATAGATCTCTTCCATTGTTAATTGTTTACCAACAATATCTCTTATGGAAGTTGAAACAGCATCAAATTCATTTCTAAGAGACTTTAAATCATCACTAGAATTATTTTTATTTTGATATGAATTAATTAGCCAAATGATTATTGCTATGATGCCTGCACCTATTATCAGACCTAATAAAAAAGAACTTATATCAAAATTAGACAATAATTTTATCGAGATATTTGTTTAGGTTAGACTTTAGTTTTTTTATAGAGGAAAGATCAAAGTTTTCACTATTGATTATATTTTCAAATTTATTTCTTAATTCTTTGACAGTCTCTTTAATCTGTTCGGAAATCTCTGGAAAATATAATTTAATTTTATCTGCTTCGTTTAGTAAATCTTCAATAGAATTTTTAAAATGTCTATCTGCAAAAGTTTCAAATTTTCTTTTTGTAATATTTAACTTCGAGTCTAATTGTGATTCCGCATCATAAAAAGTAAGACTTAAGTAGTCAAAAATCTGATCACTTAAATCTTTAATTTTAAATAAGCTTATTTGTCTCTCAATAACCATTCTAATTATTATAACTCATCTCTAACTACTTTTTTAAATTAATTTGATGATTTCCTAATATTTTTTTAGTTTCCATATATTTTTTATTAAACTTATTCACATTTGACTTAATTGTAATCATTTTTTTAACATTTATATTACTTTTTTTTAATGCACTTATCTTACTAGGATTATTTGTGATTAAATTTAGTGATTTAATCTTTAAGTATTTAAAAATTTGTATAGCCGCAAAATAATTTCTCTCATCTCCGCTATAGCCTAAAATATTATCTGCTTTATAAGTGTCTATACCAAAACTTTGTAATTTATAGGATAGAATTTTATTATGAATTCCCAATCCTCTGCCTTCCTGATTAAGATAAAATAAATAACCACCTTCTTTTGATTTATCAATATACTCTATAGCCTTATCAAGTTGATGTCCGCAGTCGCACTTCATACTTCCCATTAGGTCTCCCGTTAGACATGATGAGTGAATTCTAATATTTGGTATAGAATTATTACTTTTTCTTTGAAACTGAATTACATAATGGGTGTGATTATTAATTTTATCTTGAAATAAAAAAAGTCTCGTATTTTTTCCCTTATTAATGGGTAATTCTATTTCATCACGATAAATCACATTAGTTTTATTTAACCTACTATAAATAGTAGTCATATTAAATATTTCTGCTTTATTGAATAATGAAAGATTATTTTTCTTACCTATAAAAAGAGGAAAAGGAATAAGGTTAAAACTTTTAAAAATTTTGAAAATTTTAATTTCATCTTTTGAGGCAACTCTCAAAGAATTTAAGTCAAAATAAATATTAATTTTAAAATTTATATCAAAAAGTAAATTTGTGTTTTTGGGAATTTTTTTAATGTTAATTTGATAGTACGACTCAGGCTTTATTTCTGAAATATTGTGAAAGTTCAGAAAATACCCTGGCATTAACATTTTAGGTTCTTCCTTGAGTGATATTTTTTTGAGGTTTTTTAATGATGGATTTAAATAAAATATTTTAGAGTCAAATTTAATAGGTCTATCAAATTCTAATTCATTTTGAAGAATATCTATTTCTGTTCTCATTTAGATTAATAATTTATGGAATATATTTTAAGTAGACAATAAGAAAGTATTCCTAGTGGCTAAAAGCCACTAGGAAAGAAAGTAATTTAAAAAGCTGTGTCACGACCTTTGTCTTTTGCTAGTTCTCTAGCATTAGCATTTACTGAAGGTCTAAATGGCATTTCAACGATTTCACCATCTACTGGTGTTCCTGGAG
>CAYZPP010000019.1:0-9707 GCA_964480315.1 uncultured Alphaproteobacteria bacterium
GGCTCTATTTATTACATCGGAAGTAATGTTTTTTGTGGCATTCTTTTGGGCATTCTTTGATGCAAGTCTTTTACCTAAAGCATTCATTCAAGATTATAAAGACGTTTTTTCAGGCACCTTTGGAATTGGTATTTGGCCTCCAGAAGGAATAGAAACTTTTGATCCTTTAGATATACCATATTTAAACACTCTAATACTTTTACTTTCAGGGACTACGTGCACTTGGGCTCATCATGAGGTAAGAGAAGGAAATATGAAAGAGGCTATTAAAGCTTTAAAAATTACAGTGGCGCTAGGAGTTTTCTTCAGTCTTCTCCAGGCTTATGAATATCATCATGCTACTTTTGGATTTGCCGATGGTATTTACCCTTCAACTTTTTATATGGCGACAGGTTTTCATGGTTTTCATGTATTAGTTGGAACAATTTTCTTATTTGTATGCTTATTAAGAGCTCAAAAAAAACATTTAACACCAGAAAGACACTTTGGATTTGAGGCTGCAGCATGGTATTGGCATTTTGTTGATGTTGTATGGCTCTTTTTATATATTAGTGTTTATTGGTGGGGTGGATAAATAAACCCTTCTCTTTTAAACAGTGTCTTAAGAAGTAAATGCCCTAAGTGTGGAGTAGGTGATTTATACTCTTCGGGATTAACAGTCAATAATTCATGTGAAAATTGTGAATTAAGTCTTATCAATCATGACTGTGGTGATGGACCTTCAGTTTTTGCTATTTTTTTTTTAGGTTTTTCAGTAATACCCCTAGCTATATTTATTGAATTTAATTATCAACCGCCATACTTATTTCATATTATTTCATGGCCTGTAATTATTCTCTTTTCATCAATTTATATTATAAAAAAAATTAAATCTTTTTTCATTTTTAAAAAGTTTCAACACCGTTGAGTAAAAAAAACTCACTATCTTTATTTTTTATTTTTGCGTTCTGTTTAACTTTTTTATTAGGATCATGGCAATACCAAAGACTAAATTGGAAAAATGACTTAATTAATAATATTGAGAAATCTATTAATAGTCCTTTTTTATTTGATAGAAATAAAATTTACCCCGAACTAACTAATATAATTTTTCCAAACACTTTTAGTATTTTAAATAAGCCAATATTCATTCAATCTAAAACTCATAATGGAAATGTCGGATTTCACTTATATTTTCCTGTATATATAGATGCCAGATTGATAACTGTGATTAACGCGGGATGGGTTAGAGATATAGATAAAAAAAATAGTTATAAATTATTTAATCTCATTAATAAAAATAAAAACCTTAGTATTTATTTAAGGAATTTTTATAAGAAAAAACCTTATTTCACCCCCCTAAATAACTTAAAAAAAAATGAGTGGTATTATCCTGGAGTAGATGACTTGGAGACCTATTTTGCAGGTGATATTGGACTAGATCAATATTTTGTTCTTGCTGAGAGGTCTATAAATAAATATTTTGTTAATCCTAAAACACTTCTTAGAAATAGTCATATGCAATATCTATTAACATGGTATTTACTAAGTTTAACTAGTTTAGTTATGTTAATTGTTAGCAGAAAGAGTAAAAATGGATGAATTAAAAAAAATATTTCAAGAGTATTATACCCTGAATGATATCGCGGGTATTCTTTTTTGGGATAATGCAACTTATCTTCCTCAAAATAGCTCTCAATCAAGATCTGAACAGTTAGCAGTTTTAAGTAAATTAACTGATAAAACGCTAAGAAATAATAATCTAGATAGCATAATTGCTAATATCGATATAAACAATTTATCAAAATATGACAAAAAAAATTTTGTTTTAATGAGAGAAATTATTAGTCAAGAGAATTCAGTAGATCCTCTGTTGAAAGAAAAACTTATAAGAAAAAAAATTCAATGTGAGCAAGCATGGCGAATTGCAAAAGAAAAAAATGACATATCTATAGTTAAAGAGGCTTTCGATGATGTTCTATCCTTAACTATAGAAGAATCAAAACAATTATCATTAAAATCTGGTAAATCACCTTATGACTCCCTTATCGGCAAATATGATATAGATCTATCTTCTTCTGAAATTGATAGATTATTTAGCGTAATTCAACAAACTATAATTCCTACATACCTTGAAGCTGATAAGATTACTAATGCAAGATTGCCCGAAATAAATATTGATAACTCTGTGTTGTTGGAAAATATGAAGTATTTTATGACAGCTCTTAAATTTGATTTTAAAAGAGGTAGGATAGATTTATCAAACCATCCATTTTGTGGTGGCGCTAATGATGATATTAGAATTACCACTAGATTCGAAAAAAATATTTTTGAATCTATATCTGCTTTATTCCATGAATCTGGTCATGGTCTATATGAGCAGAATCGACCTAAAGATAATTTATATCAACCAATAGGCCAATCACGTAGTCTTACCTTTCATGAAAGTCAGTCATTGTTTTTTGAAAATCATATATTCAAATCTATTAATTTTTTTAAATTGCTGACAAAAAATTTTTCAAATAAATCAAATTTGCTGGAGATATTCAAAGAAAACTATCATTCAATTAAAATTAATCCTATTAGGGTCAGTTCAGATGAATTTTCTTACCCTATTCATATCTATATTCGATATGAAATTGAAAAAATTATTTTCTCTGAAAAACTTGATCTGATGGATATTCGTGAAATCTGGAATAAAATGTATAAAGAAATGTTAGGCATTAGTATAACTAATGATAGAGAAGGTGTGTTACAAGATATCCATTGGTTTGAAGGTGTTTATGGCTATTTTCCTACTTATGCTACTGGGGCTATGATGGCATCACAATTAAAATACAATTATTCAAAATATGATGAATTTATTTCCAATCCAAACGAGAAAAATATGGGAGAAATATCTCAGTGGTTAATTGATAATATTCATCAGCATGGCTCTAAACACAGTATGGCCGAAATTCTGAATAGAATATCTAAAGAAGAACTTAATCCGAACTATTTAGTGAAACATCTCGAAGAAAGATTTAAAGTATAATTTTATGGAATATATAAGTACTAGAAATGATAATGTTACTTTTAATTCTGAGCAGGTTTTAAATTTAGGCTTAGCTCCAGATGGAGGTCTTTTTGTTCCTAAACAATTTCCCACTTTTACTGCTAAAGAGATACTAAATATAAAAAATAAAGATTTTAAATCAATAGCCTTTGTTATCCTCGAAAAATTTCTTTTAGACTTATTTTCTCCGAGTGAAATAAGGACAATAATTGATGAAGCTTATGAGAGTTTTGATGAGGGTGTTGTATCGACTTCAGATTTAGGTGATATAACTCTTCTTAATCTTTTTCATGGTCCTACATTAGCTTTTAAAGACTATGCGATGTGCTTATTAGCAAAAATGTATGAATTCTATTTGAAAAAAAATGATAAATCATTAGTTGTAATTGGTGCAACATCTGGCGATACTGGCTCAGCAGCAATTCATGCATTCCAAAATTTAAAAAATATTAAAATTTGTATTTTACATCCTCATAAAGGTACTTCTGAATTTCAAAGAAAACAAATGACCACAACAGGAAGTGATAATGTGTTTAATATAGCGCTTGAGGGAACTTTTGATGATTGCCAGTCAATTGTTAAAAAAGCATTTAATGATTTAAATTTGACAGAAGACAAATCATTCACAGCCGTTAATTCTATTAATTGGTTTAGAATCTTACCGCAAACTATTTATTACGCATGGGCATTAAGTAATAATAGTTTTTCAAGTTTTGTTGTGCCAACTGGAAATTTTGGTAATATTTATGCCGCCTATGTTCTTAAAAAAATGGGATTCCCTATTAATGATTTAGTAGTTGCTACAAATGAAAATAATATTTTGCATCGATTTATTTCTGGAAATGATTTGTCTATTAAAAAAGTATTGAAAACTAATAGCCCTAGTATGGACATTGTTATTTCAAGTAACTTTGAAAGATTAATCTATGATTTTATTGGCTCTGAAAAAACTAAGAAATTATTTTCTAGTATAGTAAAAAAAAATGATAATTTATTAATTGGAGAAGAAGCTCATATGAAAATACAAAAATTTTTTAAATCAGGAATGGCTAATTCTTCACAAGTAGTT
The DNA here is from genome assembly GCA_964480315.1 of uncultured Alphaproteobacteria bacterium. GTDB lineage: Bacteria > Pseudomonadota > Alphaproteobacteria > HIMB59 > HIMB59 > HIMB59. The sequence continues at coordinate 4,104 of CAYZPP010000019.1, forward strand.
GAAGAAATTAAAAAAACTTTTCAGGATAGTAAAGTCATTTTAGACCCTCATACTGCTGTTGGTGTGTCAGTCGCCAGATCATTAAATATGAAAAATATTTGCTCGCTTGCTTGCGCTCATCCAATTAAATTTCAAAAAACAGTTATTGAATCAATAGGTACAGATATTCCAATATTTGATAAAAGCTTGTCTTTCAAGAATTCTGAGAGGTATGACATTTTAGATAATGACTATGAGCTGTTTAAAAAATATATTATTAAGCATGCCAAACCTTAAAAAACTTAAAAATGGAATTACAGTATTAACTGATTTTGTCAGTTCTGTTGAAACGGTTTGCGTGGGAATGTGGGTTTATGTTGGTGCTAGAAATGAAACAGGTGCTAATAATGGAGTGGCTCATTTACTAGAACATATGGCTTTCAAAGGAACAAAAAATAGAACAGCTAAACAAATTTCAGATGAAGTTGAAATGATTGGCGGCCATGTAAATGCTTACACTTCTAGAGAAATTACAGCTTACCATATGAAAGTCTTAAAAGAAGATATCAATACTTCCGTTGATATTATAAGTGATATTATGCAATTTTCATCATTTGATTCAAAAGAATTAGATCGGGAGCGAGGAGTCATACTGCAAGAAATTGGAATGTATCTAGACACTCCTGATGATTTAGTCTTTGATAAGTGGCAGGAGACAGCTTATCCAAATCAGCCTATGGGAAGATCTATATTGGGGACAACTGATATTATTAAAAATATAAATCGAGACGAAGTTAATGGCTTTATGAATGACTTTTATAATCCTGAAAAAATGGTTTTTTCTGTTTCTGGTAATTTTAATGAGGATGAAGTTATTAAACTAATTGAACAAAAATTTAATCACTTACCCAATGGTAAAAATAATTTTGCTGAAGATTCTAAATATGTAGGTGGTGATTACAGACAAAACAAAGATTTAGAGCAAGTTAATCTTGTTTTAGGGTTCGATGGTGTTGATTATTTTTCTGACCTTTATTACGCAACATCTGTATACTCAGCAGTACTTGGCTCAGGTATGTCATCGAGACTTTTCCAAGAAATAAGAGAAAAAAGAGGTCTGGTTTATTCCATCTCTAGTTTTTCTTCGTCGTATACCGACACGGGTAGTTTTGGTATTTATGCAGGAACTGGCGCTAAAGAAATTAAAGAACTGATTCCAGTACTATGTGATCAATTGAGTGTTGACGCCACTACTTTTGCACCAGAAGAACTACAAAGAGCCAAGGCCCTATTTAAATCATCATTATTAATGGGAAATGAGAGCACTTCCAGAAGAGCCCAAACCAATGCTACTCAGCAGTTACTATTTAATCGTGTAATTTCTCAAAAAGAGAGAATGGAGAAGATTAATGCAATAACGCTTGAAGATTTAGAAAGTGCCAGATTAAATATTATTAAGTCAGCCATTACACTATCTGCAATAGGTCCAATTGAAAATTTAGAAACTTTAGACTCGATTTCAAAAAGACTGAATTAAATTTTCTGCAGCAGTCCTAGCAAGTTCATCAACCTTATTATTTGATTCATTTGTACTATGACCTTTCACCCAACTCCAGTTTACTTTTTTCGAAATTGTTAACTCATCTAAGATCGCCCATAAATCTTGATTTTTAACAGGTTTTTTGTTTGCAGTTTGCCAGTTATTTTTTTTCCAATTAACGATCCATTTACTAATGCCATCTTTTAAATAATTACTGTCAGTAATTATTGTTATTTGTTCTTTATCTTCTTTAAGAAATTCTAATGCTTTAATCGCGGCAATTAATTCCATTCTATTATTTGTAGTTTCTTTTTCATAACCATATTTAGCTAAGTTTTTACCTTTAAGTTTTAGAGTGTAGGCCCATCCTCCTGTTCCTGGATTTCCTAAGCATGATCCATCTGTATATATGAAAATCAAATTAATTCTTTTAAATTATTTTTTTGGTGAAATCTAAGAATATTAAAAAAAGCCATTGGGTCCTTGTGGATTACATCTCCAGAATTATTAAAATACATATCGTGCAGTCTTGTTAAAAAAAATCTAATAGCACTGACTTTTAGATAAAAATTAAAATATTCTTTTTCATTTTGTTTTAAATTTGTATTATCTAAATAATTATTTAAAAAAATAATGCAATTACTCTCATCAAAATCGCTATTAAAAAACCAAGAGTTAATTAATGTTGATAAATCATAAATAACAGTATCTTGGCAAGTAAAGAAGAAATCAATTATACCAGAAACTTTATTATCTTTAAAAAATATATTATCAGGAAACAAATCAGCATGGATTAAAGCCATTTCTAAATCTTTTGGAAATTGATCTTGTATCTCATATATAGATTTTGAGACTAACTGAATTTCATGGGCGAATTTATGGTTTTGAAAATTATTAAATTTATTAAGTATATAATTCCAAGTAGGTATCAGCATTGTGTTTTCTCTCTTTAATTGGGATGCTCTCCCAGCTTTATGTAATTCAGCTATCACTTCAGATAATGAATACAAAGCATCATTGTTAATTTGATTAATAGGCCTTCCTTCTAGAAAATCATAGATAGAACAATTTTTATCATGAGTTTTAAATATAGTACTTCCACCTATATTAACTGCAGTTGGGCAAGGAATCCCATTATTCTTAAATTCTAGCATGGACTGGTTAAAAAATGGCAAATCTTCTTCTTTTGTCCTTTTTTCAAAAATTGTAAGTATGTATTCTTTATTATTTTCAAGTATTATTTTATAATTAGTGTTCTCTACTCCCTCTTGAATACCTTCTGCTGATATAACCTTACCAATTTTGATAAAGAGTTTTTGAACTTCTTTTTCAGAAATTTTTGTATAAATAGCCATTAGTTTAGAAAATTTGGAATTTTAAATTTAACATTCTCAGGTATCTTTTGATCATTTATAGTGATTTTATAATATTTTTTTAATTCTTTTACAAATTTTTTAATTAAATCTTCTGGAGCAGAGGCGCTAGCTGTTAAACCTATATTTTTAAATTTTTTAATTTTTTCAAAATCAAAATTATTAATATTTTCAATTAATTCTGCATGATTGCATCCAAATAATTTTGCTGTTTCAACTAATCTGACAGAATTAGATGAATTACTGGATCCAATTATATAAAAGGAATCTACTTTTTTTGCTAACTGTTGAACAGATAGTTGTCTATTTGATGTTGCATAGCAGATATCTGTTTTTCTTGGTTCTTTAATATTTGGAAATTTCTCCTTAATAGCTTTTACTATATTGCTAGTATCATAAACAGATAATGTTGTTTGTGTGACGTATGCTATTTTTTGATTTCTGTCTATTTTTAATTTTTTCACATCCCCCACTTCTTCAACTAATAATATATTTTTCTTATTGATAGCTTGACCAATAGTGCCTATTACCTCTGGATGAAACTTATGACCTATCATAATAATCTTATAATCATCCTCTTCTAAAATTTCTACTTCACGATGAATTTTACTTACTAGCGGACACGTTGCATCAAGATGAAATAAATTTAAATCTTTTGCTGATTGCATTACTTCTTTACTAACGCCATGAGCAGAAAAAATAATTGGGGCTTTAGTGTTTTTAGGAATATCTTTAAGTGATTCAACAAAAATTACACCCTTTTTCTTAAGGCCTTCAACTACATATTTGTTATGAACAATTTCATGTCTTACATAAACAGGTGTTCCATATTTTGATAAACTTTTTTCAACCATTTCAATTGCCCTATCTACACCTGCACAAAAGCCTCTATATTCTGCAACATGAACATTAATATTGATTGATTTTTCCATTTATTACTTAATAATTAATTTTATCACAATGCTCAAAATTATCATTTTATTTCTTTTAACATCCCAATTTATATTAGGTTGTTCTTTTATTGGCAATAAGGAAGTATTGATTCAATTAGATTGCCCAAAGTATTTTGTTATTTCTAACGAAAATTCTATATTATTCAAAAATAATTCCATAATTTCTATTTCAAATAATCCTAGTTTGAGTTGCTACCAAAAAATTAGTGAACCAGATAATGTTTATATTGAAATTACTAATAATTACCTTCTTTTAAATGCTCCTGATTCTGATTATTTTGAAAGCAATTTTAATTCACTGTTGTTTATTACAAACAGATCTGAAAGTTTAAAAATACATTCTGAGTCAAATAAAATATCTTTTAATAATTTATCAGAAAATAAATCTAATTTTAATAAATTATATACAAATAAGCTTAATTTCCAGTTTTCTACTTTAGTGGTTTTAAAATTTTCAGATTACCAGCGGGGGCTAAGAATATTTGCTGCTATAAATTAGATTATTAAATAATCTTAAGCTCTTCTATTTTATTCTTTAAAATAATTTTTCTTTTTTCTTCGGGCATTTTTTCAAAATAATTAATTATTATTTCATTTAATTTAATTGATGCTTGGGATTTAATAGATTGGACGGCTGCAAGTTCAATCTGTTTTATTCTATCAATTGAGTTTTTTTCTTTAGAGTTAATAATACTTTGATTTTTTTCAATTATAACCCTAGATATTTCTTTAGATTCTACCTTCGCATTTTCTAGAATCTCTTTAATTTTAAAATCTATATCTTTTGTAGATTTAGATGCTTCATTTAATTTTTTTTCAGCAGTAGTAAAACCTTCAAGAGATAAATTGATATTTTTTTTTATTTCTTCAATTTTATTATCTAATCCGCCAATCATAAATTTTTTGAAAGGTATTATCATCAAAATAACAAATACTATAAAACATATTAATATCCAGAATTTTGGGTCGTCTAATAAGTGATATATCATAAATTTTTAATATTTTCCGGTGATTGATTAGTTATTTTAGAGATAAATAAAGATGCATTATTCTTAGTTTCTTTATTAATTTCTTCTAATGCTAATTTTTTTTCTTTGTTAATTTTATCTTCGGTTACTTTAATTTGTTGCTTAATTTTATCTTCAGTAATCCTTAATAATTTTTCACTTTCATTGATAGCCTGAGATTTTGCATCATTTATTATAGTCTTTGCTTCTTCCTTCACTTCAATTATCTTCTTTTCATACTCTTTAATTGTAAACTCAGCTTTTTTGAGAAGTTCATCTTGCTTTGAGAGATGATCATTAATAAATTCATTCCTCTTGTTCAAAAAAGCTCCTATTTTAGGAAGCGTATAATATGTAAGTACTAAAAAAAGTACTACAAATAATACTACCAGCCAAAAAAGCTGAGATAAAAAAAATTCAGTTTGTTCTATTTGTGGCATTTATTTACGCAAATAAAATAACTAAAGCAATAACAAGCGCAAAAAGTGCAATAGCTTCAACTAAAGCAAATCCGAGCATTGTCATAGTGAATACTTCGTTTTTAGCAGCTGGATTTCTTCCTACAGCTGTTATGAAAGCTGCAAAAACATTTCCAATTCCTATACCAGCACCGATAACACCGATAACCGCTAGGCCCGCTCCCAAGTATTTAAATCCTTCAACTAGTTCCATATTTTACCTCCTTATGTACTTCTAGTGTAAGTGTAACGCATCATTAATATACAAGCATGTTAATATAGCAAAAACATAAG
>CAYZPP010000020.1:0-9347 GCA_964480315.1 uncultured Alphaproteobacteria bacterium
GAAAATAATTATTTTGAAAGGTAATTTATGAACAATGATTTCTAACGATGAGTACAGCCAATTACTGGATCAACATTCGTCCACACAAAATTCTTTAACCGCTAATAAGATTATTTCTGGAACAATTTTAAACATATCAGACAAAGCTATAACTGTTGATATAGGCCATAAGAGTGAAGGTCAAATTCCAAGAGAAGAATTTGTCACCTCAGGTGCTATAGATGATCTAAAGGTCGGTGGATCAATAGAAGTATTTATTGAAAAACTTGAAGACCGAGATGGTAACTTAAGACTTTCTCATGAGAAGGCTATTAAAATGAAGTCATGGGAAAAACTTCAAACTATTTATGATAACCAGGAAAAAGTAAAAGGATTCATAGTAGGAAAAGCTAAAGCTGGTCTTTATGTAAAAATTATGGGAGCTAATGCTTTCTTACCGTTAAGCCAAATAGATACCAAACCTGTTAGAGATGTAAGTTACTTAATTAAAAAAGAAGAATTATTTCTAATTCTTAAAATGGACTATGCTAAGGGAAACATTGTTGTGTCAAGAAAAGCAATAATGGAAGAGAAACAAAAAAATATCAAGAGTGAATTATTAGAAAAAAGTAAGGGTGATTCTATTGTTGAAGGTAGAGTTAAAACCTTCACTGACTATGGTGCATTCATTGACTTAGGTGGAATTGATGGACTGGCACACTTAAGTGACTTATCATGGAGTAGAATTAATCATCCTTCAGATATTTTAGAAATTGGTAAAACCTATAATTTTAAAATTCTTAAGGTCTCTGGAGATTCAGATAAAATAAGCTTAGGATATAAGCAGTTAAAAAATGACCCTTGGTCTAAAATTACTGACAAAATTCAATTAGGTGAAATATATGATGGAAAGATTTCACACATTACTGACTATGGTGCATTTGTTCAGCTCATTGAAAAAGATTTAGAAGGCTTAGTTCATTCTAATGATATTAGTTGGACCAAGAAAAATGTCCATCCAAACAAATTACTAGAAGTAGGTTTTAACATTAGGGTCAAAATACTAGAAATAGACACAGAGAAAAAAAGAATAAGCCTTGGTATAAAGCAAACAGAACCAGACCCTTGGGAAAATATTAATAATGAATATAGCACTGGCCAAACTTTAGATACTGAAATTAAAAATATTACAGAGTTTGGAATATTTGCAAAATTAAATGACAGTATAGATGGTTTAGTCCATAAAAATGACTTATCCTGGACTGACTCTAATGGAGACAGAACACTAAAGAAATACCAAAAAGGACAAACTATTCAGGTTAAAATACTAGAAATAGACCCTTCTAAAGAAAAAATAAGCTTTGGAATTAAACAATTAACTGATGATCCTTTTAGTATGTTTTTTAGTGAAAAGAAAAAAGGCGACGTTGTATCGGCAACCATAATGAAAATGTCCAATATCGGAATTGAAGTAGAAGTTGCAAGTTTTATTGAAACAACTATTAGAAGAAAAGATTTATCTAAAAATAAAGAAGATCAAAATATAAGTAGGTACTCAGAAGGTCAAAAAATTGACGCAAAAATAACTTCGATAGATCTTACGAATAGGAAATTTGCTTTATCAGTAAGGCAAATGGAGATCGATGAGGAGCAAAATTTAATGGAAAAATATGGCTCTAAATCATCAGGATCTGTTTTAGGAGATATTTTAGGTAAGGCTCTGGATGGGGATCAAGACTCAAAAGAAGAATAAATCAGATCTTCGAAATCACTTTCTTAAAAACGAGAATGATTTGAGCACTAAATTAAATAAAGAAATTTTTGACAGATTTTTTCATATAATCATTAAATCAATTAAAAAACATAAGAATATTGAATTAAGAAATTTTGGGGCATTTAAAGTAAAAAAAATGCCATTAAGAATTGGCACTAATCCTCGTGATCAAAGTAAGATTTATATACCTGAAAAATTTAAATTAACTTTTAAATTAAGTAACTATGTTCTGAAAAAAATAAATGAATAAATTAAGAGCATTTATTGCACTTGATGCTGTTTCTAATAAAAAAAATTTAGCCATAGTTAGAAAATTAAAAGACCATGTTTATGGTTTTAAAGTTGGATATAGATCCTTTTATAAGAAGGACAATGATGACCTAATTAAAGAAATTAAAAGAACATCAAAGTTATTTTTAGATCTTAAACTTAATGACATTCCAAATACAGTGCTTCAAGGTCTGGAATCACTAAACAACATAAATCCTGACTATATAACATTACATATAAGTGGTGGTTTTAAGATGCTAGAAGAAGCAAAGAAATACATAACACTAAAAAAATCTAACACTAAATTATTGGGAGTGACTTTATTAACCAGCCTGGACCAAAAAGATATTAAATTAATGTTCGGAAATATCACGACTAAGCAAGTACTAAAAAATTTTGCAAAAATAGCAGATAGAGCAAAAATTGATGGTCTAATTTGCTCTGGACAAGATTTAAAGATTTTTAATAAATACAAAAAATTACTTAAAATTACACCTGGTGTATGCTTATATAAAAGAGAAAAGGATGATCAAAAAAGAACTATCTCAGCAATTGAAGCTTTTAAGAATGGTGCTAATTATATTGTTATTGGTCGAGAATTAATTAATCACAAAAATCCTATTAATGCTTTACAATCATATTATGAAGAGAATAAAGATAAAAATTTGTGGACAGACTAATTTAGCAATAATTGACCATGTTCTTCAACTTGGAATAGATTACCAAGGTTTAATTTTTTATTCTAAAAGCCCTAGATTTGTTGATAGCAAAATTTTAACTAATATTAGAAATTCTTTTAATCAAAGCCAAGATAGATTTGTTGGTGTATTTGTAGACCCTACCTTTGAAGAAATTATCTCCAAATTAGAAATATTTAATTTTGGATCAATTCAACTTCATGGTAATGAGTCACAAGATTTCATAAATCAATGTAAACAAAAATTTAAAAAACCTATTATTAAGTCTATTTATCCTAATAATTTTTCTAACACAATATTACAAAACATAGATTACTACTTAATCGATACAAAGCCCTCTGGAAAACAAATGCCTGGTGGAAATAATTCAGTATGGAATTGGTCTAATTTCAATAATACTAAAAGATTACCTTTTATTCTTTCAGGCGGTCTAAATAGCAATAATATTAGAGAGGCAATAGACTTAACAGGTGCTGATTTTATTGATATAAATTCAGGAGTAGAAGCGGAACCTGGAGAGAAGACAATAACTTTAATAGAAGAAATTATATCTTTGATCCACAAGTAAATTAAATGAGCAATTATAACCAACCCAATAATAAAGGTCGATTTGGTCAGTTTGGCGGTATGTATGTTTCTGAAACACTTATGCCTCTTCTAATAGAGTTAGATCATGCTTATAATCAGATAAAAAAAGATAAGAAATTTCAAAAAGAATTAAAAGATTTATTCAATAACTATGTGGGTAGACCCTCTCCTCTTTTTTATGCTGCTAATATTTCTAAATACCTTAATGGTCCTAAGGTTTATTTTAAAAGAGATGAGTTAAACCACACAGGCGCTCATAAAATTAATAATTGTCTTGGGCAAATTTTACTTGCGAAAAAAATGGGAAAAACAAGAATCATTGCCGAAACAGGAGCGGGTCAACATGGAGTCGCTACAGCAACTGTTTGCGCATTATTTGGTCTTAAATGTCATATCTATATGGGCTCTAAAGATATAGTTAGACAAAAGCCTAATGTTTTTAGAATGAAGCTTCTTGGGGCTAATATAATTCCTGTTGAATCAGGCAGTAAATCATTAAAAGATGCCATGAACGAAGCTCTTCGTGATTGGATTAAAAATGTCAGAGATACTTTTTATATTATTGGCTCTACGGCTGGCCCTCACCCTTACCCTAAAATGGTACGTGATTTTCAGTCAATTATAGGAATAGAAGCACGTGAACAAATTCTAGCTAGAGAAAATAAATTACCTGATTTTTTAATTGCTTGTGTTGGAGGTGGCTCAAATGCAATGGGATTATTCTACCCATTCTTAAATGATAAAAATGTTTCCATGATAGGAATTGAGGCATCTGGTAAAGGCCCTAAAACAAATGAAACCGCTGCAACTATGACATCAGGCACACCTGGAATACTTCATGGAAGCTACAGTTATGTTTTACAAGATTCAGATGGCCAAATTAAAGAAGCTCATTCCATCTCAGCTGGTCTTGATTATCCGGGAGTTGGGCCAGAACACTCCCATCTTAAAAAGATTCAAAGAGCAAAATATTTTGGAATTACAGATAAAGAAGCATTAAGCGCATTTCAGCTTTGTTCAAAACTTGAAGGTATTATTCCGGCTTTAGAGCCCTCTCATGCATTAGCATATTTATTTAAATCATTCAAAAATAAACATAAAAATCGAGTGATTATTCTCAATTTATGTGGCAGAGGAGACAAAGATTTATTTACTGCAGCCAAAGAATTAGGATTCGATACTGATGAATAATTTAGATAAACTACCTTCAAAAAATATTTTATCACTTTTTATGACTTGTGGCTTTCCTTCCTTAAATCAAAGTAAGAGTGTATTTAAAACAATTCAAAAAAATAATCCTGATATTATTGAATTTGGCCTTCCATTTTCTGATCCAATGGCAGACGGACTTGTAATTCAGGAAGCAAATAAACTTGCTCTTAAAAAAGGATTAACTACTAATCAATCGATCAATTTAATAAAATCAGTTTCGAAAAATAAAGGCAAAACTTCATATGTCATCATGTGTTATATTAATACGATCATGAAGTATGGTGTGTCTAAATTTATAAAATCGATTAAAGGAACGGTCGATGGATTGATTATTGTAGACCTCCCTTTTGAAGAAGAAAAAGACATTAGAAAAAAATTAGAAAATAATGGCATTTATCTTATTAAATTGATTTCACCCATGACAGACTCAAGGAGAGCAAAAAAGCTTTTACATAATTCAAAAGGCTTTATTTACTATATATCTTCAACTGGCATTACAGGATCTAATAAACTCAATTATAAAGAAATTAATCAAAATATTAAGATGATTAAAAAACATAGCTCAACTCCGGTATTAGTTGGATTTGGTGTTAAGTCTAGGCAAGATGCACAATCTCTAAAAAATAAAACATTAACAAATGGTGTTATTATAGGATCAGCTTTAATTCAAATGTATTTTGATTTAAGAATGAATTTTAATAATTATATTAAATCTTTAGATAATTATATTAAGAGTGTTAACGGCAAATAAATCATGAATTGGCTCAAAGATATTGTTAAACCAAAAATTAAATCACTTGTCTCTCGTAAAGACACACCTTCAAATTTATGGACCAAATGTCAATGTAGTCAAATACTTTACAATAAAGACTTAAAAGAAAATTTATACATTTGTAGTTATTGTGATCGACATCTTCATATGGATTTTGATACCAGATTTAAATCTATATTTGATAATGAAAAATTTGAATTAGTTGAAATTAATATTATAAATAATGATCCTCTAAAATTTAAAGATTTAAAAAGATATACTGATCGTCTCAAAGAATCACAAAAAAAAACAAAACAGCAAGATGCAAGTTTTGTGGCAATTGGCAATATAGGTGGAATTATAAGTTGTGTATTTATGCTTGATTTTAATTTTATGGGAGGCTCTATGGGACAATATGTAGGAGAATCATTTAAAATAGGATGCCTTAAATCTGTAGAATTAAATTGTCCTTTTATTGCTATTTCATCATCTGGTGGGGCAAGAATGCAAGAAGGTCTGGTTAGTCTGATGCAACTTCCAAAAACAGTGGCTGCTATAAATCTCTTACATGATAAAAAAATCCCATATATAAGTCTTTTAACAAATCCTACAACGGGTGGGGTTAGCGCTTCCTTTGCTATGTTAGGAGATATTATTATAGCAGAAAAAGGGGCAATGATTGGTTTTGCTGGTAAGAGAGTCATAGAAGAAACTATTAAGGAAAAGTTACCACAAGATTTTCAAACAGCTGAATATCTATTAGAGCATGGAATGGTGGATATGGTAGTTCATAGAAAAGAATTAAAAGAAACTCTAGATAGAGTTTTATCTTTTTTAAAAAAGTAATCCGTTGCAAGATCCTATTTTTAAGAGATTGCTTGAACTTCATCCAAAGTTTTCAGATTTATCATTAACACGAATAACGAAACTTTTAAAAAAATTAAAATTTAATGAAAAAAAATTACCAAAGATAATTCACATAGCGGGTACTAATGGGAAAGGCTCAACAGCATCAATAGTCAAAGCATTACTAAATCAACATGGGAGGTCAACTCACTTATACACAACGCCTCATCTAGTTAAATTTAATGAAAGAATACAGCTTTATTCCAAAGATATTTCAGAACGATTATTATTACAATATCTATATCATTGTGAAAAAACTAATAAAAAAAATTTAATTACATATTTTGAAATTACTACAGCAGCAGCATTAATGGCTTTTCAAGATCACCCTGCAGACTTTCTTATTTTAGAAGTAGGATTAGGAGGAAGATTTGATGCAACGAATATTATGCAAAATAAAAAATATGCTGCCATCACCCCAATTTCAATAGACCACCAAGAATACCTAGGTAATTCATTAACAAAAATTGCTTATGAAAAACTTAGTATTTTTAATAAAAAAAGTATTAATTTTATAAATTATCAAAAACCCATAGTTAAAAAATTTGCAATGAATTTTTTAAAAGAAAAAAAAATACAAGCACAATTTGCTGGATCTGAATGGAAAATTAAGAATCAATTTTATATTGATATTGATTACAAGATAAATTTAAAAAACTTGTCTCTTAAAGGTTCTCATCAGTATGAAAATGCTGGGCTAGCATTAGCTTTAACTAAGTTGATTTTAAAAAATGATTTTGATCTTGAAATTATTCAAAAAGCTTTATCTAAAGTTCAATGGGCTGGAAGATTCCAGAGAATTGAAAAAGGAAAACTTATTAAGATTATTAATAAATGCCGTTCTATTTATCTTGATGGATTTCATAACTTAGATGGAGTAAAGGCATTTATTAAAAACCTTAAAGGGAAAGATAATCTTCTTATTTGTTCATTTCTTGTAAATAAAAAATATGTTTCTATTTTAAAGCTTTTAGAGCCTCATTTTAAAAAGATTCTTGTTGTTCCTATGCAGGAAAATAATTCCATACAATCTTATCATATCCAAAATACTATTAAAACTAGCATGTCTGAAAATTTATTGGATGCAATTAATAAACTAAATATTCAATCTGGTCCTAATTCTAATATTTATTTTGGTGGATCTTTATACTTTATTGGTGAGGTTTTACGATTTAATCAAAAAAAATAAATTTGAAAACACAACATATCTTTATAGCTCTAGTCGTTATGTTACTTTTTGGTAGCTCTTATCCTATTGGAAAAATAGGTGTTAATAATATTTCAGCATTAGTATTTGTCACTCTAAGAGTTTTTATTATGGCTGTTGTTCTTTTGCCTTTTTTGAAAATTGAAACTTTAAGAAATGTTAACTTTAAATATGTAATATTTTTTACTATTGCTATGGGGCTTATTGTTTATCCTATGATTTACCTTTCATTAGAATATTCAGTATCAACAACAGGAATTATTATACTAATGCAATGCTCTATTCCTACTGGTGTATTAATGAGTGCTTTTTTTTTAAAAGAAAAAGTTTCACTAACAAGATGTCTTGTGATTGGATTTGTGATAATTGGAGTAATTATCGTAGGTTTTGACCCTCTTATTCTGCAAGAACCAATGGGTATGACATTTGCAATTATTGGAGGACTTGGGTATTCATTAGCATCTTTATTTTCTAAATATTTACAAAAAGAAAATCCTCTTAATATTAATGCTTGGATGGCTATTATAACATTTCCTTTTATGCTTATTGTAACATTAATTTTAGAACCAACTGCTATAAATCAAATTATAACAATAAATCAAACTACAGTTATAACTGCAGTTTATTCGGGGTTGGTATTATCTTGTATAGCACAAATAGGAATGTTCTGGCTTTACAGGCATTATGAAGTTCAAAAAGTTTTGCCTCTTTATAGTTTATTTCCTATATTTGGAATATTATTAACCGTATTCATTCTTAAGGAGCACTTAACTAATTATATTATAATAGGGAGTGTGATAGTAATATCAGGTAATTACATTCTTCAAAAAATTAAGTAAAGACTAAATAATTTTTTTTAAATAAAAATTTTTAACAAATAGTATGAATGCAAGACATTCATAGCCAATAAACCAAATTTGTTTTAAAATAGGGAGTCCTAAAAACTTTGATAACCATATAAAATTAGACATTTTAGACCATAATATAAGAAAAGATTCCGATCCACTATAAAGTTCTCCATTAAAGTAAACATGCATTCTTCTATATAGGTCTTTTTTACTTAGATGAGCTACATGCTCATCTTTAAAACAAGAAACATCTATATATTTAATACCATGTGTTTTTTTTTTATAATGGCCAATTTCAGTATTACAAATTGTACAAGAACCATTATAGTAAACATTCATAACTTTATGACTTTATCATGACTATAAATATCTTCCATATCATGGGAAACAATTAATGTCGCACAATTCATAGCGCTTATATTTTTATAAAAAAAATCTCTCGTTATATTTTTAGTATTTTTGTCTAAATTACTAAATGGTTCATCTACAAGTAAAACTTTTGGTTCATTAATCATAATTCGCGCTAGACAAATTCTAGAATACTCCCCTCCTGAAAGCATGGTAACATTCTTAAACGAGAGATGGCTTAAATTTAATTTATTTAATAACGATAAAGCTTCATCCTTGATATTTTTTCTATAAGAAGGAGCGGCAAATAATAAATTTTCTATAACATTCATATGAGGAAATAATAAATCATTTTGAAAAATCATTCTGACACCTCGTTTATTTGTCGGTAGATGACTTACTATATTTTTATAAACAATTATTTCTCCTGAATAAGTAAAAGATTCTTGTTTAATGCCACAGATGTATTTAAGTAATGTTGACTTACCTACTCCACTTGCACCAGTTAAAGTGAAGATCTCAGATTGCAGAATTCTAAAGGTTTGATTTTCGATTAAATAATCATTTTTTTCATTTTGTATATTGATATTATTACATTCTAGCATAACGACTCTTTATAAAAATAAATATTAGTAATAATCCTGCAGGTATAAAATTTAGTAATGATCCCGCACTAGCAGTATTGATGCTTTCCCCTGAAAACAAAATAAGCACTTCATTATTGAATAACAGCTTTTCTCCTTTTGTTACAATAATTCCCTGAAGA
>CAYZPP010000021.1:0-9344 GCA_964480315.1 uncultured Alphaproteobacteria bacterium
TTCAAAATCAAGTAGAAGTAACTAGAAAAGAATTAAGACAAGTTAGAAGTGAATTAAGAAAAGATATTGATAATTTAGGGGCAACCATTAAGACAATTAATACTTTTGCCCTACCTTTGCTAATAATTATTTTATTATTTATTCTACCTAGGAGATTAGGTATAAAAAAAAGAATAGGAAGAAAATCATGAACCTGAAAAGTTTAAAAATTTTAAGTAGTTTCGCAACTATACTCCTTTTAATTTCTACATTTGTTTTTTTTAATTCCGTATCAGGATTTAGTAATAACAAGCAGGAAGTTTTAGTCAAAAAATTTGATCAACTGCTAACTGATCTATCTATAATCAAGCTGACTAGTAAAGATTTTCAAACCATTATAGAGAAAAAAAATAATCAATGGGTTCTAACTTCTCATGATGACTTTCCAGCGAATGCCGAAACATTGAGAAGTTTTTTTTATAATTTAAGAGAAGCTAAAATAATTGGACTCAAAACTTCAAAAAAAAACCTTCACTACAAGTTAGGCTTATCAGAAGAAAGTAGAATTAGGATAGATTTAAATAATAAAGAAAATATATCAATTAAAAATTTTGACTTAGGGGTTTTTAATTATTTAGTTGGGGGAACCTACATGAAAAATTTAGATGAAGATCAATCTTACTTAGTATCCTCTAATCTAGGTACAGACGCAGAAGGTTTCCATTGGATGTCACCATACTTAATTAATATTGGTCCGGATCAAGTAAAGAAATTAACAATTATGAGACCCTTTAAGAAAAAAATCATATTGGATAAGGTTGATAATGAAATTCTCAAATTGATTTCACCATCAAAAAAAATTATTGACGAGTATGTTTTAAGTGATGTTGCTGGAAATTTGCAATCAATTGAGTCTGAAGGATACATACTTCGGAAGGATTTAAATTCAAACACTGCCATTTTGAAAACAGAATATGAGTTCTCAAATAATTCATCATTAAAGGTTGATTTTTTTGAAATAGATAGTGGAATATTCATAACATTAGATTTTACAAATATTCCATCCAGCCTGCTCCCTCTTGAAAAAAGAATCTCTGATAGCTTCAAGGGGAATCAGTTTGAAATTAGTTCAAACGCATTATTTCAATTTGCATTTCAAATTAATAAGATGAATTATGATAATTTGAATATTGAATTAAAAGATATTAAATAAAATTAATTTTACTTGAAAAATTTATTTCTTTGATCACTATGAGCCTAAGTGTCAAATGAAAATTTTATATTTTGGGATCTAGAAACTACTGGTCGCAACGACAAATTTAATCAAATAACTCAAGCTGGGGCAGTTTTAACAGATAAAAATTTTAATATTAAGGATAAAGTTGAGATACATAGTAGATTAAGAGAAGGTAAATGGTTTGAGCCGGGAGCATTATTAACAACTGGGGTAGAGCCTTTAAGTCTTTTTAATAATAATTACCCTTTGTATTATGAAGCTATAGCTCAACTTTATGAAACATTTTTAGAATGGTCCAGCCCATCAGCCGTATTCATTGGCTATAATTCCATTAGTTTCGACGGACCATTTTTAAGACAGGCATTTTATCAAAATCTAATGCCTGAAATTTATATGACTGTTACTAATGGGAATACTCAAATGGATGTATTTGATATAGCTAAATTGGTTTCTGTTTTTCATCCTGAGCACATAAGGGTTAATAAGGATGAAAAAGGATATGCAATTTTAAAATTAGAAAGTATAGCAGAAGCAAATGATCTAAAAATTCAATACGATGCGGGTCCACACGATGCTGTCTATGATGCGCTTATTACATTAGAATTAGCTAAGATGCTTTCAACTAGGTGTCCTAAAATATTTGAAGCAGCATTAGAATTTAGGAAAAGAGACACACCTAAAAAATTTATGTTAGAAAATGATGTTTTTACAAATTTAACATTTTGGGGAAGAAGACCTACTATCAAGGCACAAACTTTAATTAGCGGAATACCAGACAGAGGTCATAGTTACTTAATTTACAATTTACTCTTTGATCCAGAAGAAATGTCAAAACTTAGTGAAAAAGAATTGTGTAGAAAAACTACAGATGGCACAAATCGTATTACAGAAATTTTTGATGGTGCAAAGTCAAAAACATTACTTAACGAAAGCTATTGTTTTAAAGACAGTAAGTTTGCAGAAATTGGGATTGATACCTTAAGAAGAAGAGCAAAATTCATTAAGGAAAATGAGGAATTTTGTAGCAGGTTAGTCGAGTGCCATTTGAACAATACTAAAACATGGCCGGAACCTATAGAGATTGAAGATAGAATATTTGAAAAATTTCCATCAAACTCAGATAAGAAAACTATGATTGGATTCCACACATCTCCAAATTCTAAAAAATACGAAGTATCAAAACAATTCGAAGATAGCCGTTATCAAGAATTAGCAATACGGATAATTTATGAAATAGCACCACAAATATTACCAGAATTAAATAAAAGAAATTATGAAATGGAAATAAGGGAACGCTTTAATGATGATGACGCTGTGAAATGGAATTCAAAAAATAAAATATTAAAGTTACTTGAAACTGAAGTTGATAAATTTATAGATAATGAGCAAGATAAAATTCTATTTAAACAAAAAATAATGGCATTTTTAAACAGTGAATCAGCTAAATGGTCATAAAGATTAATGATACTAATTATTCTTTAAATATTTATTGATAAACAGTCCATACTCAGCCTTAATAAATTTATTTGCTATTTTCATAAGTTGGTCTTTACTTATTAATCCCATTTCATAAGCAGCTATTTCATAGGATCCAATTTTTTTATCATATTTCTTTTCATAGTTTTGAACTTTAATAGAAGCTTCAAGCATAGCTTCAGCAGTTCCGGTATCGTGCCACTGAATTGAGTTATTAAGTATTTGTATGTCAAGCTTACCTTGATCTAAATAAATCTTTATGAGATCAGTAATTTCTAATTCCCCTCTTTTAGAAGGTTCAAGTTGTTTCACTAATTTTGTAACCATATTATCAAAAAAATAAAAACCAGGAATTATAAGATTACTTTTTGGATCTATTGGCTTTTCTTCAATTCCTATAATCTTATTATTAGAATTTAGCTCAACAACGCCGAATTTCTCTGGATCAGGAACCGACAACCCAAAGACACTAGCTCCCAAGTTTTGCATTTGTTTTAAAGCGGCGTTAGCAAATTCAAAATATTTATCGCCTAAAAAAATGTTATCACTTAAAGCTAATACGGAAGGTGAGTCATTTAAAAATTCTTCAGCAATAACATATGCATCCGGAATGCCTTTTTGAAATTTTTGTACTACAAATTGGAAAGTCAACCCCACCTCTTCGCCTGTACCAAAAGTTTTTTTGAAGACAGGGATGTCTTTTTCTTGAACAATAAAAAGTATTTCTGTAATTCCTAATCTAATAAGAGTCTCTAAAGGGTAATAGATCATCGGCTTGTCATAAAGAGGTAATAAAGTTTTTGAAATTGGCAGTGTTGCTGGCAATAATCTAGTTCCATTTCCTGCAGCTAACAAAATACCTTTTGGTTTTTTTATCATAATTTATTTTATCATAAAAATAGTAGTAAGAATTAGAATAAAAAAGCCTAAAATTATAACTTGATTAATTATTTTTGAAGGAATTACAATTAAATCTCTCTGAGATAAAAAGTTAATAAGTTTATTATTCTCATCAACTACAGGTAAATGCCTGATATTATTTTCAGTCATGATTTTCTGAGCTTCAGTGATAGAAGTGCTTAAATGGACCGATTTAATTTTTTTTGTCATGATATCATTTGCGGTTACAAGATCTGAATCTCGGCCTGTTTTGACTAATTTACGAACTATATCTCTCTCAGATAATATTCCTATTAATGTCTTTTCTAGATCTAAAATAGGGACAGCGCCAATGTCTTTTATGTCCATTAGATCTGCGATTTCACTAACTGTTGATTCAGATATAAATGAGAAACAAACTTGATTGTTTTTAATCTTTGATAAATTTTTGACTTTTAACATAGTAATTAAATATTAAGTCCTATAATCAATAATCAAAAATAACTAATTGAAGCACCTTTATTTTAAGAAAATAGAGATTTTTCAGTGATTTCACTATATATATAGGTAATGTTTCAATTCTTCCTAAAAAAAAACTGGTGGCACTGGTCCATTTTAGGGTCTATTTTGATTCTTTTTACAAACTGGTACATAGTTCAATTAGATGTAAAAATTAATGAATGGTTTGGTTCTTTTTACGACATTATTCAAAAAGCACTTTCTGATCCTGGAACAATAACTTTAGAAGAATATTACGGTCAACTTTTAACTTTTGGTAAAATCGCTGGTTTGTATATTTTCATTGCGGTTATTTTAGATTTTTACACTAAGCATTTTATTTTTAGATGGAGAACATCAATGAATGATTTTTATACAGAACACTGGGATCAACTTCGTAATATTGAAGGGGCTGCACAAAGAGTTCAAGAAGATACAAGAATTTTTGCAAACATCATGGAGGGACTAGGGGTTGGGTTTATGAGATCTATTATGATCCTAGTTGCTTTTCTTCCTATACTTTGGAGTTTATCTGATAACATTACTGCTCTTCCAGTAATTGGGCCTGTTGACCAAGGATTAGTCTTTGTTGCAATCATGTTTGCACTCGCTGGAACTTTAGGATTGGCTACGGCTGGAATAAAGTTACCCGGACTACAATTTAATAACCAAGTTGTTGAAGCGCGATATAGAAAAGAATTAGTGTTAGGTGAGGATGATAATGATCGAGCTGACCCTCCATCTGTTATAGAGCTTTTTACAAATGTAAGGAGAAATTATTTTAAACTTTTTTTTCATTACATGTATTTTGATGTAGCTAAGTGGTCTTATTTGCAGTTTGGTGTTTTAGTTCCTTATATCGCCCTAGGTCCAACTATTATTGCAGGAGTTTTAACACTTGGCATTATGCAGCAAATTATTAGGGCGTTTGGAAAGGTAGAGTCTTCTTTTCAGTTTCTAGTAAATTCTTGGACGACTATCGTAGAATTAATATCTGTATGGAAAAGATTAATTGAATTTGAGAAGAATTTAAAAAAAACTAAAGATACTGCCAAGGAGTTTTAATGAGAATTTGCGACATTACTGCGACTGAAGAGATTACAATAATTATAGCTACAAGCCATATCCATAATTTATTTTCATAATTCTCACCGTTCTTGTCTACTTCCATAGTATTTAAATATCAATTATTATAAAAAAATCAATTAAACTTTTTTATAAATCATTCTTTCTACTTTTTCATAGTCATTTAATAGTCTTTTGGCAATTAGGTTAGTTTTCTCAATTCGCTGAATATAAAAATCTATTTCTAAACTACCAGAAATTTCCTCAATTTTATTAAGGAGAGATCTCCCCGCCCCCATTTTTCTAAAATTTGCATCTACAAAAAGAATATCCAAATAAATAGACTTTTCAAAAAATCCTTCAATTAGAGAAGCAACAATAAAACCTAAAAACCCACCATCATTTTTTGCTGCAAAAGCATAACAATCTTCTTTAAGCGCGGAAGTCCAAAATAAATCAAAATTATGTTTTTGATTAGAATTTTGCTGAGATTTTTCAAACAAATCTTTCCAAGCTGATATATGAATTTCTTTAGGCTTTTCAATTACAAACATTTTTGTAAATCATAACAGCAATATGCTTTATATCGATTAAATTCGATATTATGTAAGACTGAATTACGATAGAATAATTGAAATAGTTGATTATTGGAATATTATCACCATATAAATGTATATGAATATTTTTGAAAATATTAAGAACTACATTAAATCTATTCAGGATAGAGATCCTGCAGCCTCATCGTTGTTAATAGTATTGCTTACTTATCCTTGTGTAAAATCAATTTTCTTTCATCGTATAGCTCATATACTTTGGAATATAAACTTACATATTATAGGTAGAATGATTTCTCAATTATCTAGGTTTCTTACTGGAGTAGAAATTCATCCTGCAGCCAAAATTGGAAAAAATTTATTTATTGATCATGGTATGGGTGTAGTTATAGGTCAAACTGCTGAAATTGGAAATAATGTTACTCTTTATCATGGTGTTACTTTAGGCGGGATATCTCCCGCAATTAAAGCTAGAGAACAAGTAGGAATTAAAAGACATCCCTCAATTGGAAATGATGTTATTATTGGTTCGGGCGCTCAAATATTAGGTCCTATAAAAGTTGGTGTTTGTGCAAGAATAGGTTCTAATGCGGTTGTCACAAAGGATGTACCAAAAGGAGCTATTATGGTTGGTGTGCCAGCAAAGAATATTGCTAAGAAGAAAACAATAAATAAAGTTTTTGCTGCTTATGGGGTGACTGATGAAAAATAAAAAATTTAACACTAAGGTAATTCACTCTGGGCATGGGGCTGATGAGTCAACAGGATCTGTTATGCCCCCCATAAATCTTTCATCGACTTTTAAACAAAAAAATCCCGGTGAGTTCAAATATGAATATGCTAGAACGAAAAATCCTACTCGAGATATTCTTGAACAATTAATAGCTGAAGTAGAAGGAGGAGATAAAGCATTTGCTTTTTCCTCAGGAATGGCAGCTATTAATACACTCTGTGAAATTTTTGGTTCTAACTGTCATGTTATTTGCTCTGATGATGTCTATGGAGGAACGAGAAGATTATTTGATAAAGTTAAAGCTAAAAGTCAAAATTTAGAAGTTAGTTATATTGATTTTGACACTAATGTTAATTGGGATAATTTAGTAAAAGAAAATACAAAATTTATTTGGCTTGAAACTCCTTCTAATCCTTTGCTTAAAATTATAGATATTAAGAATGTTGTAGAGATCGCCAAAGGATTTAAAATTCCTGTTATTTGTGATAATACCTTTTCCTCAGCTTATAATCAGAGGCCCTTAGAACTAGGAGCCGATATTGTAATGAATTCCTCTACAAAATATTTAGGAGGACACTCGGATCTAATAGGCGGATCAATCGCTCTTAATAAAAATGACTCGATAGCTGAAGAAATTCAATACCTACAAAATGCTATAGGAGCTGTCCCCTCTCCTTTTGACTGTTATTTACTAATTCGAAGCATAAAGACGCTATCAGTTAGAATGGAGAAGCATAATTCTAATGCTATGCAAATAGCTTCTTTTCTCCAAAATCATTCTAAAGTCAAGAAAGTTTACTACCCTGGATTAGAGAATAGTAAAAACTATGATATTGCCAAAAAACAAATGCATGGCTTTGGTGGTATGATGTCGATTGTCCTAGATACAGATATGGAAGGTGTGAAAAAATTCTTAAAAAGTCTTTCTATTTTTACTCTAGCAGAGAGCTTAGGTGGAGTAGAAAGTTTAATCGAGCATCCAGCTATTATGACTCACGCTTCTATCGATAAAAGCATAAGGGACTCTCTCGGAATTTCAGATTCACTTTTAAGATTATCTATAGGAATAGAAGATGCATCAGACATTCAAAATGATTTAGAGGAAGCGCTTAAACAAATCTAAGTATTATGGATAAAGATATTATAGACCTAATAGGAAATACTCCTTTAATTAAACTTAAATATCCATCTGAATTAACTGGCTGTAATATTTATGGTAAGGCTGAGTTTATGAATCCTGCAGGATCAGTAAAAGATAGAGCAGCTTTAGGAATTATTCTAGATGCAGAAGAAAAAAAAGAAATTGGTAAAGGTGGGACTGTAGTAGAGGGAACTTTTGGAAATACGGGAATTGGTTTAACAATGGTGAATAACGCCAGAGGTTATAAAACAATTATTGTTATGCCGGAGGCTGCATCAATTGAAAAACGTGATATTTTAAAAAATATGGGTGCAGATCTGAGAATAGTAGAAACTCTCCCTTATGCAAATATGGGAAACTACCAGCACGTATCAAAAAGACTAGCCGAAGAGTTAAAAGAAAAAAATGGTGGTAATGTTATTTGGGGAAATCAATTCGATAATACTGCCAATTATAAGTTTCATGAAAAGACAACTGCTCAAGAAATTTTTGATCAAACAGATGGTAAAATTGATGGCTTTACTTGTGCTATAGGTACGGGGGGTACTTTAGGTGGAGTCTCGCTAGGACTTAAATCAAGAAATAAAGATATTAAAATTGCCTGCACAGACCCTCAAGGGGCTCAAATGTATAATCATTTCAAATATGATAAATTAGAAGTCAAAGGTGACCCTTCTGAAACTGAAGGAATTGGTCAATATAGAGTAACTAGAAATGTGGAACCAACTTTAGTTGATATGTCTTACCATGTAACTGATTACGAAGCCTTTGAGCTACTTTATAAGTTAGTTAAAACTGAAGGATTGTTTTTAGGTACAAGTTGTGGCGTTAACATTGCTGGAGCTATTGCGATGGCTAAAGAAATGGGTCCAGGAAAAAATATTGTGACTATCTTATGTGATGATGCAAGTAAGTATTACAGTAAAATGTATAATAAAGAATTTCTTACTTCTAAAAATCTACCTGTGCCTTCCTGGTTATAGATTTGAAAATCTATGCACAAGTCTTCAATAGCTGATTTATCTCCAGAACAATCACTATATTTATCAGCATAACAAATCTTTAAATTTACTAAAAAATCAATACTAAACTTTTAAAAATAACTCCAAGATTCCATCCATGATATATTGAACAGATAATCCTGCTAAAATAATAGCAATAACTCTTGAAAAGACATTAATAATTTTTTTATTAATAAAATCCCCAGACTGAGAAGTAATTAGAAAAGTAATTAAGGTAAGAAGCATGACGCTAGTTAAGGCAGATATGCTAACTAATTGATTAACAATATTATCACCAATATCACTAACTATAACTATGACTGAAGTAATGGCTGCAGGGCCAGAAAGAATAGGAATAGCTAAAGGAAAAATGGATACTTTTTCATTAGCATCAGTTATGACTGTTTCTTTTCGTTGTTGTCTTTTATTAAATAACATTTCTAAGGAGATAATAAATAGTATAATTCCTCCAGCTATTCTAAAAGCGGGTAAAGAAATATTAAGATAGCTCAGGATAAGATTTCCAATAAGAGAGAAGGCAATTAATATTATTGTTGCAATCAAAACACCCTCCATAGCAGTTTGAGTTTTTTCTTTTTTATTTTGAGATTGGGTTAAACTTAAAAAAATAGGAGCGTTGCCCAAAGGATCAACTACTACAAAATAAATTACAAAAGATTGAATAAAAAGTTCGACCATCTTAAAAAAAGCTATTCCTTTAAACTCTAAAAGCAAATCTTAAATTAGATATTATAAAAAAATTAAGCCTACTTATATTAAG